>JARXKO010000006.1:9373-20417 GCA_030271595.1 Pseudomonadota bacterium
TTAGCCAGCTTTGCCGACCTGCCTAGCCCTTAGACGCGGCATCGTCGCGATGGGCGAACAGTTCGAGGCCCTTGCACGGCTTGACCTTGCGCCGCTGGAGATGCTGGTCGACGCATTCGATGGCATTCTTGAGCTGCAAGTCCGAATAAGGCTTGAGCAGGCATCCGATCGCGACTTCGGTCGCTCCGGGATAGGGATGGCCGGTCGCGAACAGGGTCGGGATGCCGCGTTCCTTGGCGGCTCGGGCGAGGTCGATTCCGGTTTCCTGGCTGCGCAGGCGGACGTCGCTGAGGATCAGGTCGACCTGCTCGCGCTCGATTACCTCGAGCGCATCGTCGAAATGATCGAGCGTCGCGACGATCTCATAGCCGCAGTCGCCGAGCATGTTTTCATTCTCGAACGCGGTCAGCGGTTCGTCCTCGACGATGAGGATCCGCTTGACGATTTGCTTGCGCCTGCCGAACAGCATTCTAGCGACCTTATATGACAACCACCTCGAAACGAACGACTCGGCCACGAGTGCCGGATGCCCGGCGCGGCTACCATAGGGCCGCGGCCAAGCCGGTGGAAAGCGCCGACAAGCCACAGCGCATCGCCAAATTGCTGGCCCGCGCCGGCATTGCCTCGCGGCGCGAGATCGAGCGCATGATCGCCGACGGCCGGATCGCCATCCATGGCGAGAAGGTGATGACCCCCGCGACCCTGCTCAAGGACCTCGACGGAGTCACCTATGACGGGCGCGCGGTGCGGGCCGCGGCGGCGACCAGGCTGTATCGTTTCTACAAGCCCGGCGGGTGCCTGACCGCGGCCACCGACCCCAAGGGACGGGCGACGATCTACGACAAACTGCCCCCCGGGCTGCCGCGGCTGATGCCGGTGGGGCGGCTCGATTATGCGACCGAGGGCCTGCTGCTGATGACCAATGACGGCGAATTGAAGCGCCAGCTCGAACTGCCGAGCAGCGGGGTTCGCCGGACCTATCGCGCCCGCGCTTTCGGCCCGGTCAGCCAGGACCAGCTTGAACGGCTCGCCGAGGGCATCACCATCGAGGGCGTGAATTACGGCTCGATCGACGCCAATCTCGAACGGCGGACCGGGCGCAATTGCTGGATCGAACTGTCGCTGACCGAAGGCAAGAACCGCGAAGTGCGGCGCGTGCTCGAACATTTCGGGATGAAGGTGTCGCGCCTCATTCGCACCGCTTACGGCCCGTTCACGGTCGCCGACCTTGCGCCCGGCGATGCCGACCAGGTCGAAAGCGAGGCGCTGGCGGAGTTTCGAAAGACGCTCAAATGATCCGGACCGGCGAGGATTGAGCGGGTGAGGATCATCGCCGGGGCGTGGCGCGGGCGCCTGATCGAGGCACCACCGGGAATCGCCACCCGCCCGACCGCCGACCGCGTGCGCGAAACATTATTCTCGATGCTGGTCAGCCGAATCGGCGGATTCGAGGACTTGCGCGTGGCCGATCTGTTCGCCGGCACCGGCGCGCTCGGCTTCGAGGCCTTGTCGCGCGGTGCGGCGAGCGTGACCTTCGTCGAGCGCGATTCCAAAGCGGTGGCCGCGATCCGAGCCAATGCCGCGCGGCTCGGCGCGAACGCGCAGGTCACGGTGCTGGCGTCGAGCGCCTTGTCGCTGCCGCGCGGCGGCCCGTTCGACCTGGTGCTCGCCGACCCGCCTTACGAACCGGGGTCGGGCAGCGCCGCGGCCGCAGCGGTCGCTGCGGCGGGGTGGCTCGCGCCGGGCGGCTGGCTCAGCGTCGAAAGCGCGGCGCGCGACACGGCGAGCGCCGCCGGGCTCACGGTCGAGGCCGAGCGCGACGTCGGCCGCGCCCGGCTGACCTTGATGCGGCTTACGCCTTAGCCTTGGCGGCCTTGCGGATCGCCGACACTTCGGTCGTCAACCGCTGACCGATGGCCGAAGCGGCGGCCAGTCCGGCCGCTTTGACCGCCTTGCCGGCGCCCTTCTTGCCCTTGCCCGCGCTGCTTCCAGCATAAGAGGAAATTGCCGCGGTCGCCGCCGCCGCGACAAGTTCGGCAACCAGCGGGCTTTGCAGCAAATGGATGAAGGCGTCGCCGGCGTTTGTCTTGGCTTTCGACATGGTCCGGGTTTTGGGCTTGGTCGATTTCGTCTTGGTCTTGGGCTTGGGTTTGGCCTTGGTCTTGGTCTTGCTGCTCGAGGTCGCTGTCTTCGCCATGATCGCTCTCCTGAAATCGGGGGTGTCGGGGGTTCAACTCACACGGCGCATGTCGGTATCCGCGAACGGCACCGCAAGCGCGCAGGCATCGGGCCGCTCGGCGCTAAGCCAGCGCTCGGTATCGGGTCCGGGGCGAAGCATGACCGGCATCGCCTTGGGGTGGACCGCGCCGACGACCTGGTTGGCCGGACAGGTCAGAAACGCCATGAACGGGCCGCCCTCGCCCGGCCGCCACAGACCGGCGAAGGCGAACAACGGGTGGGCATCGTGATGCAGCCCGAACCACGCCTTGGCTTTGCGCTTGGTCACCGGGTCGGGCTCCTGGTGCCATTCGCAAAAGCCGGTGACCGGCACCAGGCAGCGGCGCGCCGGATCATTGAGCGCGCTGCGCCAGAACGGGCTGTCGAGGTTGCGCACGTTGGTCACCGGTCGCCCGCCCGCTGCGGCCGGCCCGGGAAAGCCCCAGCGCATCATGTCGAGCGTCAGACCGCCGCCCTCGCCGCGGCGCAGCACCGGCGCCTGATGGCCGGGATAGACTTCGTCGAACGGCGGCACATTGCTGGTGTCTCCGGCGAACGGGCCGAACAGCCGCCGCAGCTCGTCGACCGTCGCGGTCATGGAATAGAGGTTGCACATCGGTCCTTTCCATTCGGCGGCGGCACGGCCCCAGTCAACCGCATTGCTGTATTGACACTATAATACACCATCGTCTATAAGTCCTGGCGAAGTCAGAGGGAGGCATTGAATGTACAGCCAGCAGGATCTCGACGACGCGGTCGCGTCCGGGGTGATTACCGCGCACGCCGCCGACGCCCTGCGCGCCCATGTCGAGGGCCAGCGATCGAGCTCGATCCCCGACGACGAGCAGTTCCGGCTGCTGACCGGGTTCAACGACATCTTCGTCACGATCGCCGCCGCCATCATGCTGTTCGCGGTCGGCTGGATCGGGGTCACCATCGGCCGCTATGCCGGTCTTGCAATCGACCCCAACGGACCATCCTTCCTCGGTCCGCTGGCGGTTGCAGCGACCGCCTGGGGGCTGGCGCTGTTCTTCACCGCCAAAAGGCGCATGGCGCTGCCGTCGATCCTGTTGCTTCTGGCATTCGTGGGCGGGACGTTCGCAACCGTCGCCTTCGGACTGGTCAGCATCATCGGGCCGGATCGGCTCAACAACAATGCCGTCGGCACCGCGATGGTCGCCGCCGGCGGCGGGATCGCCGCAGCCGCCGCGGCCTGGGCCCACTGGCGCACCTTCCGGGTGCCGATCACCATCGCCGCCGGCGCCGCATCGGTCGCAGCCATCCTGGTTTCGCTGGTGGTCGCAGCGGTCGGACCCGATGCCGCCAATTTGCGCGACGTCATGCTCGGCAGCACGCTCGTCCTCGGGCTTGCCATCTTCCTGTTCGCGATGTGGTGGGACGGCTCCGACCGCGAGCGTATCACTCGCCGCAGCGACGTCGCTTTCTGGCTCCACTTGCTGGCAGCGCCGATGATCGTCCACCCGGTCTTCACCCTGCTCGGGCTCAACGACGGCAATGCCAGCATCGGCGAGGCGCTGGTCGTGGTCGCGCTCTATGTCGCGATGGGCGTCACCGCTTTGGCCATCGACCGCCGCGCTTTGCTGGTTTCGGCTTTGGCCTACGTGCTGTGGGCGCTGGCCGATCTGTTCAAGCGCTTCGGCGCGGTCGAACTCAATGTCGCGCTGACCGCCTTGGTCATCGGCTCGGCCTTACTGCTGCTGTCGGCCTTCTGGCATCAGGCGCGCGCCGCGGTCGTCCGGCCCTTGCCCGAGGGGCTTCGTGACCGGCTCCCGGTCCTCGGCCGGCAGCCTATCCCACTAGCCGCATGAAGCGGCGCTCGAGCGGGGCCAGGACTCCAGCGAGTTCATGGCCCCGCTTGAGCACCACCCCCTGCTCCGAGACCAAGGCGAACGCCCCTTGCTTCAACCGCAGCTGGGGGCGTTTTTCGATTCGCACCTCGGGCCGTTCGCTGTGGCGGCGGAAGGCCGCGAACACCGCCACGTCGGGATCGAAGCGAAGCGCGTAATCGCGCCAGTGGCCGGCCGCGACCATGCGCCCGTAGAGATCGAGGATGCGGGTCCATTCGAGCCGGTCGAACGTGGCGGTGGAGCGCCGCTCCCATTGAGCCGGGAACGGCGCGATCACGCCGTCCCTCAAGCGCTTTTCGCCTTCGGCTGATCGGCGGCGGTTGCGGCTCTTCGCGCGCGCAGTTCCTTGATCTCGCGTTCGAGTTCGCACAACCGGGCGAGCACCGGATCGGCGATCTCGCTGCACGGCGTGCCGTAGGGGACGAAGCCGTGCGCCGCCTCCGCCGCGTCCATCAACACCGCCTTGGCGGGAATCCCGACCATTGTCGCACCGGGGACGACATCGCGGGTGACGACCGCGTTGGCCCCGATCCGCGCCCCTTCGCCGACCTCGATCGGGCCGAGCACCTGGGCGCCTGACCCGACCACCACGCCATTGCGCAGCGTCGGGTGGCGCTTGCCGCCGATCCCGGCCGAGGGATTGGTCCCGCCGAGCGTCACGCATTGATAAATGGTGACATCGTCGCCGATGACCGCGGTCTCCCCAATCACGCTGAAGCCATGGTCGAGGAAGAAGCGCTCGCCGATGCGGGCGCCGGGATGGATGTCGATGGCGGTAAGGAAGCGCGCGAAATGATTGACCAGCCGGGCGAGGAACGTCAGCTCCCCCACCCACATCCAGTGCGCGAGGCGGTGGAACCCGAGCGCCCAGGTGCCGGGATAGAATAAGACGTCCCAGCGCGAACGCGCCGCTGGATCGCGCGACTTGACCGAATCAAGATAGGCAATGAGGCCGGATTTCAAGCGATCACCCTGTGTCGTTTCCGCCTCAATCTAATGGCCGCTGCCATAATTTCCAGCCGAGTCGACCGATTTGCGCGAGCGCGGGTCTTGCTCAATGCTCAAGCCTCCGGCAAATCGCGCCTCGACCAACGGGGCGAACGTAATAATTTCATGCCCTTCGGTTGACTGAGTAATTGGGGGCCCGATCATTTCATCCTTCAACCCGCT
Source organism: Pseudomonadota bacterium (assembly GCA_030271595.1). Classification (GTDB taxonomy): domain Bacteria; phylum Pseudomonadota; class Alphaproteobacteria; order Sphingomonadales; family Sphingomonadaceae; genus Sphingomicrobium. Next base: position 14,629 of record JARXKO010000006.1, read on the forward strand.
GTATTCGCTCGCCGGCCTGCTGGTTGGAATGCTGGTCGGAATGACCGGCGTTGGCGGCGGGTCGCTGATGACCCCGCTGCTGGTGCTGCTGTTCGGCTTCCACCCGGCGACCGCGGTCGGCACCGATCTGCTTTACGCCTCGGTCACCAAGACCGTCGGCACCGCGGTCCACGGCAAGCGCAAGACGGTCGACTGGCACATCGTCGCCGGGCTCGCGCTGGGCAGCGTCCCGGCCGCGATCATCACCCTGATCGCGATGTACCACTGGGGCGCCACCGGGACCAAGGGGCCAAGCGTCCTCAACCTGCTGCTCGGCGCTTCCTTGCTGCTGACCTCGATCGCGATTTTCTTTCGCCCGGTGATCCTGCGCTGGGCGGGCCCGCGCTTCGATCATCTCGAAGCGGCGCGGATCAACCACTGGACAGTGTTGCTCGGCGCCTTGCTCGGGGTGCTGGTGTCGCTAACTTCGGTCGGGGCCGGGGCGCTCGGCACCACTGCCTTGCTCATCCTCTACCCGCGCTTGCCGGTCGCGCGCATCGCCGGCAGCGACATCGCCCACGCGGTTCCGTTGACCCTGATCGCGGGCATCGGCCACTGGATGATGGGCGCGGTCGATTTCGGATTGATGGGGGCGCTCCTCGTCGGCTCGATCCCCGGGATCATCGTCGGCAGCCTGGTCGCCACCCGCTCGTCGGACAAGGTCCTGCGCGCGGTGCTCGCGATTACCCTGCTGGTGGTCTCGATCCGGTTGCTGCTGAGCTGAGCGCGGCACGGTCAATAATGATAGCGGCACTGCGCCACTTCGAGCGCCTGCGCATCGCCTTTGCCAACCACGCGATAGACCAAGCGGTGCTCGCTGTTGATGCGCCGCGACCACCAGCCGCTGAGATTGCCGCCGAGCGGCTCGGGCTTGCCAATGCCCTGGAAGGGATGGCGGCGGCAGTCCTCGATCAGCGCATTGAGTCGCGCTAGCGCTTTAACGTCGTTCGCCTGCCAATATTGATAGTCGCGCCAAGCGCTCGGGGAGAAGACCAGCTTCACGGCTCGATCAGTGCGCGCTCCACGCCTTCGCCGGCTTCGAGACCGCGGATCGCTTCCAGCAGTTCGCGCGCGTTGGCGGGCGACCGCAGCAGATAGAGCGTCTCCTCGATCGAGGCCCATTCGCTCGCCGACACCAGCACCGCCCCTTCGCCGCGCTGGCGGGTAATGGCGATCGGCGCTCGGCTGGCGACGACGGAATCGATCACCGCCTTCAAATTCTCGCGCGCTTCGGAATAGCTGATTGCATCCATCCCCAAACTATGGACAATAAGCTGTACAATGTCAAGACTGGAAGGCCGCCTGCCAGGCCCTGCATCGCCCAAAGAAAAAGGGGCGGGCAATTGGGGGCGCCCGCCCCTTTCCACTTAGACCGGCAAGGGGGCAGCCGGCCTGATCCCTTAGGTTGGGATTGGCCGGGCGCTCGTCAAGGGCCGCCGCAAACAATCGTGGAATCGATCGCTCGATACGATTAGGATCGGGCGACAAATCGGATGGATCGATGATCGCCCACCTCCCCACGGTCAAGCAGTTGCAATATCTCGTCGCGCTCCGCGAGCATGGCCATTTCGGCAAGGCCGCCGAGGCCTGCTTCGTCACCCAGTCGACGCTCTCGGCGGGTCTGCGCGAGCTCGAGAGCCTGCTCGGCACGATGCTGGTCGAGCGGACCAAGCGCGTCGTCCGCTTCACCCCGCTGGGCACGCGCATCGCCGACAAGGCCGGACGGGTGCTGCGCGAAAGCGAGGAGCTGGCCGACATGGCCCGCGCCCAAAGCCAGCCGCTGACCGGCGAATTGCGCATGGGGGTGATCCCGACGATCGCCCCGTTCCTGCTGCCGGCGATGCTGCCGCTGCTGCGGCGCGATTTGCCCAGGCTCAAGCTGTTCCTGCGCGAGGAGACCAGCGCGGCGGCATGCGAGGCGCTCCATCGCGGCCAGCTCGATTGCGTGCTGCTGGCCATGCCCTACGCCTGCGGCGACATCGAGCGCGCCGATTTGTTCGACGACCGCTTGTTCATCGCTTACCCCGAAGGCGAAGCGCCGGGCCGGCAGAGCGTCGCCGCGAGCAGCATCGACGAAACCCGCCTGCTGCTGCTCGAGGATGGCCATTGCCTCAAGGACCATGCGCTGTCGGCGTGCAACCGGCCCGACATCCGCGCCGGGGCGGCGATGCTCGGCACCTCGCTCCACACCTTGGTGCAGATGGTCGACAACGGGCTGGGCCTGACCTTCATCCCCGCAATGGCGATCGCCGCTGGCATATTGGAGGGCACCGCGATTGGCGCGCGCCCGCTGGCCTCGTCGAACAACAGTCGCCGGATCGCGCTCGTGTGGCGCCGATCGAGCCCGCGCGAACTGGAATTTCGAATGCTTGCCGACACCATGCGCTCGATCGCCGGGACCATCCTCCCGGGCCTCGCGCTGGGCGCGTGAGCAGCGCTCAATCCATGTGCTTGAGGCCGATCCTCAGATAATCATAGCCGGTGACGAGCGTCAGCGCCGCCGCCGCCCACAGGCAGGCGAGCCCGACAGTGTGGATCCACGGCTGACCGGGAAAGGCGCCGCCGAGGATCAGCGCGCCGAGCGCGACCAGCTGCAGCGTCGTCTTCCATTTGGCCAAGGTACTGACCGGCACCGGGACGTTGAGCGGGCCGAGGAATTCGCGCAGCCCCGACACGATGATTTCGCGCAGCAGGATGATCAGCGCGGCGATGATATGAAGCCCCTCGATCTCCGGCACGGGATTGGCCTTGCGGCTGGAAATCAGCATCATCAGCACGGCCGCGACCATGATCTTGTCGGCGATCGGGTCGAGGAACTGGCCGAGCCGCGAAATCTGTCCCTGGGCGCGCGCTAGATAGCCGTCGAAATAATCGGTCGCGCCGACGATGCAGTAGAGGATGAAGGTCACTCCATAATCGACCGGGCTCGGCCGCCACAGCAGGAATACCAGCAGCGGGACCGCGACGATTCGCGACAAAGTGAGCAGGTTGGGCAGTGTCAGCATGGTCTGTGCGATCAAGCGTTATAAGGTTTGGCGGCGCGCGCAAAGCTGGCTATGGCGCTGACCTTCCAACCACAGTCCAGGCACACCCTTTTCCGTTGATCCAGAACGTCACCCATTTGCTGCGCGAGCGACGTTTTGTGCCACTGTTCACGACCCAGGCACTGGGCGCCTTCAACGACAGTTTGTTCAAGCAGGCGGTGGTGCTCTACGTCACCTACCAGCTCTATTCCGACGCCACCCGCGAAGCGCAGTTCAACGCCATCGCCCAGGGGCTGTTCATCCTGCCCTTCTTCCTGCTGTCGGCGGCGGCCGGGCAATTGGCCGACATCCGCGACAAAGCCAAGCTGATCCGCATCATCAAGGCGGCCGAGATCGGAATCATGCTGGTCGGCGGCATCGGTCTCGCCATCGCCAGCGTCCCGCTGATGCTGACCGCGGTCTTCGCCATGGGCGTCCACTCGACCTTCTTCGGGCCGATCAAATACGCCATTTTGCCGCAGCATCTGCACAAGGACGAAGTGCTCGGCGGGACCGGGCTGGTCGAAGCCGGGACTTATTTGTCGATCCTTGGCGGGACCATCGCCGCGGGCACGCTCGCGGCTTCCCCGCAATGGGCAGCGGTGGCGTGCGTCGCGATCGCCGGGGTCGGCCTCCTCGCCGGGCGCCAGGTACCCCCGGCGCCGCCGCACAGCGATGCCGCGCCGCCCGACTGGCACGTGCTTCGCGCCTCGATCAATCTGGTCAGCGGGACGATGCACATCCCGCGGCTGTTCCTGGCGATTTGCGCGATCAGCTTTTTCTGGACCATCGGCGCGGTGCTGATCATCATCTTCCCGCCACTGGTCAAAAATCTGCTCGGCGCCAACGAGCAGGTGGCGAGCCTGTTCATCGCCATTTTCTCGATCGGCATCGCGATCGGCTCGGTGGCCATCAACCGCCTGCTCAAAAGCAAGGTCTCGGCCCGGTTCGCCCCCGGATCGGTGCTCGCCATGGGGCTGTTCGTGGTGATCCTCTATTTCGTCAGCGAAAGCTGGGCCAACCACGCCGACGGCGAACTCATCACGCTCGCCAATTTCATCTACCAGCCGAGCGCCGCGCTGATGATCCTCACGCTGCTCGGCATTTCGATTACCGGCGGGATGTTCGTGGTTCCGCTCTATGCCTTCCTGACCACGACGGTCGAACAGTCGCAGACCGCGCGCACGGTCGCGGCCAATAATATCGTCAATTCGGGGGCGATGGTCATCGGCTCGATGATGGCGCTGGCGCTGAGCAGCCTCGGGTTCGGCCCGGGCAGCCAATTGCTGCTGGTCGCGGCGATGTGCGTGGTTAGCGCGTGGCTCGGCTGGAAACTACACCTGGCATGCGATTGACGATCGCACTCAAGCGATCAGGCAGCTGACGAACAGGAAGCCGGCGGCGAAGGTCGCGGCGAACAATTTCACGTCGTCGCCGAGCGCGGGCGCGGGCAATGGCGCGGCCAGTGCAGCGAAGCGCGCCGGGCCACGGCCGAAGCGGCGCGGATCGGTGACAAATGCGGGTCGGGCGAAGTGCATGGCAAAACCTTAACGCGATTTTTACCATGCTTAAACATCTTTTGGTAAGGATTGGCTCCCCCTGTCCCGCGCTGGGACAGACGCCTGATTTGAGCGATTTCATGCTGGTGCGGACGGCGGGACTTGAACCCGCACGCCCATGGGGCAGAAGATTTTAAGTCTCCAGCGTCTACCGATTCCGCCACGTCCGCACGATTGCGGCGGCCCACGTCACTCGCCAATCACTCGGCGGTGACTTCGTGGAGGTTGAGCCGCTCGCGCATTTCCTTGCCCGGCTTGAAATAGGGCACGCGTTTCTCGTCGACCGACACCGCTTCGCCGGTGCGGGGGTTGCGGCCGACTCGGGCATCGCGCTTGCGGGTTGAAAAGGCGCCAAAGCCGCGCAGCTCGACCCGCCCGCCCTGGGCTAATTGGTCGGTGATCGAATCGAAAATCGCGCCGACCACGCTTTCGACTTCGCGCTGGGTGAGGTCGGGAAAGTCGGTACAGAGCTTTTGCACCAGTTCGGATCGGATCATCTTATCCCCGCATGGTTGTTCGGCCGGCCCGGCCATTAGGCGACCGGATCACATGAACCGGAAGCTGTCAGGAAAGTTTGGTGGACGCAAGGCGGATTGGCGGCGCTCCAGTGAAGGAAACGCCGCCGCTCCTTTACTTTTTCTTCGGCGCCTTGGCCGGCTTGTCGGCTTTGGGCTTGGCGTCCTTGGCCGGTTTCTCGGCCTTGGGCTCCGCTGCGGCCTTGGCGGGCTTGGCGGCGCTGGCTTCAGCGGCGGCCTTGGCGGGCTTGGCGGCCTTGGATTCAGCAGCGTCCCCGGCTGGCTCGTCAGCCTTGGTTTCGGCGACTTCCGTCTCGGCTTTGGCTTCCTTGGCGTCCTTGGGCGCCTTGGCTTCCTTGGCGTCCTTGGGCGCCTTGGCGGGCTTGTCGGCCTTGGCCGTGGCGCCCGCCGCGGCCTTTTCCTTCAGCGCCGCGCCGAGGATGTCGCCGAGGCTGGCGCCGCTGTCGGACGACCCATATTGCGCCACCGCCTGCTTCTCTTCGGAGATTTGCATCGCCTTGATCGAGAAGGTCGGCTTCTTCGAACGGTCGGTACCGGTGATCATGGCATCGAACTTCTGCCCGACCTGGAAGCGCTCGGGACGCTGCTCGTCGCGGTCGCGGCCAAGGTCGGTGCGCTTGATGAAGCCGGTC
>JARXKO010000157.1 GCA_030271595.1 Pseudomonadota bacterium
ACTCGCGCTCGGCGGCGGGCTGATCGTCGAGCCACTCGCGCATCCGCGCATCGCCCAGGTCGGACAGCAGCAGCAGCCCGCGATCGAGGTCGCGGCCGATGATCTGCGGCGCGCTAAGTCCGACCGAGCCGAGCCATTCGGCGACCGCGATGAACGGGCGCGGATCCTCATGCGGCGGCGGCGCGTCCATCAGCACCGCCCGCCGCGCGCCCTGAACGACTCGGAAGTAGCGGCGGAAACTGGCGTCCCCGGCGAGCGGCAGGATGTCGGCTCCATCCCAGCCGCACGAAGCCAGGAACTGGTCGGCGCCGTCGGGCGTGGTCATTGGGGAAATTCGGGGAGCGGCCATCGCCCCTCCCATGCCGGGGGCACATCGGCTGTCAAGCGGCGCGCGCCGCCATCACCGAAGTGGAGGGTGAGGCGAAGCGCTTGCGGCCACGCACCACTCCCCGCGCGCTCGGGCCATTCGACCAGCAGCAAGCCGTCCTCGGCGCAATCGAGGCCAATTTCGGCCAGCTCCGCCGGATCCTCGATGCGATACAAATCGGCGTGCCACACCGCTGGCTCGATCTCCCCATAAGGCTGGACGATGGCGAAAGTCGGGCTCGGCACCTCGCCGTCATGGCCGAGCGCCGCAAGCAGGCCGCGGGCGAGCGCGGTCTTGCCCACGCCCAATGGCCCCGACAACGTGATGACGTCGCCGCGCCTGGCGACCGCCGCCAGCGCCGCGCCGAGCGCAGCGGTCGCCGCTTCATCGGCGAGGGTCATTTGCTTCCGCGCGGGATGGTCAGGGTGACGATCGTCCCCTTGCCCTTGGCCGATTTGAGCTCGACCGTCCCGCCATGCGCTTCGATGAACTGGCGGGTCAGCGGAAGTCCAAGGCCGAGCGCCGCTTCGCCGCGAACCCCGTCCTCGACGATGCGATCGAAGCGGTTGAAGACGCGCGGAATGTCGGCATCGGCGATGCCCGGGCCGTTGTCGGCGATGTGGATGACCGCCTGCTCGTCGTCGCCCTCGGCATCGAGTCGTATCCGGCCCTTGCGGTCGCTGTAGGCGATAGCGTTGTTCAGCACATGCTCGACCGATTCGCGCAGCCGCCGGGCGTCGCCGAAGACGAAACCGAGGCTCGGCGCGATTTTGGCCTCGAGCTTTTGCGCTTTCTCCTCGGCGCGCGGGCGGACGGTGTCGATCGCGGTCTTGCACAGCCCGGCAAGATCGACCCGCTCACGCTCGATCGTAACCCCGCGGGTGTCACCGGTAGTGAGGTCGAGCACGTCGTCGATCAGCTTCGACAGGCGTGCGACGGATTCGAGGATCGCGCTGACATAATCCTTGGCGCTGGGGGTCAGGTCGCCGGCGTAACCCGCGGCGAGCATCTCGGCGAACCCGCCGATCGAGGTCAAAGGCGTGCGCAATTCGTAACTGACATTGGCGACGAAGTCGGTCTTGACCTTATCCGCTTCCTCAAGCGCCGAGGCGCGCTCGCGAAGCGCCGCCTCGATGCGGCTTGAGTCGGTCACGTCGATCATGGTGAACAGCGCGTTGCCGTCGGGTAGCGGGACCGCGGCATATTGGAAATGACGGCCGTCGGTCATTGAAATGCGCCCGCTCGACGACTCGCGCTCGTTAGTGGTGTGGCGGACGGTTTCGCGAATTTGCGCCGCGGCCGTCGGATTGACCAGCTTGCGCGCCATCGCCGGGACCAATTCGTCGACCCGCGGATGGCTGGTCAGCCAGGTTTCGTCGAGTTCCCAATCGTCGATGAAGCGGCGATTCCACAGATAGAGCCGGCCGTCGCTGGCGAAGACGCTGATCGCTTCGAACAGATTGTCGAAGGTCGCGGTGCGGACCCGCAGCAAGGTGTCGCGCGACGACGCCAGCCGTAATTGCTCGGTGCGGTCTTCGAGGAACAAGCGCAGGCCGCCGTCGGGCAAGGGTTGGGCGACGACCCGCAGATGGTCGCCGCTGGGCAGCATCCATTCTTCCTCGATCACTTCCTCGGGGCTCGTGAACCAGCCGCGGCGCTCCTCCTTCCAGGCGGGGAAGTCGCGGGCTTCCGGCAGCCGCTCATTGTCGCGCATGCGCTCGATGACGCGATCGAATTCGGGCTCCTCATTGAGCCATTCGGGGTCGAGACCGGTCATCACCGCGAACGCCAGATTGTAAAAACCGAGCGCCCGGTCAGCGTTGAACTGGGCCGTTCCGGCGGTCATCCGGTCGGCCAGCTCGCGCTGCGATTCGATATGGCGGGCAAGCTCGCCGCGCGCGTCCTCGAGGTCCTGGACATCGATCGCGAAGCCCGCCACGGCGCCGCTCGCGAGGGGCACATCGACGACCTTGAGCATGCGCCGTTCGCCGCGGATGATCGCGGCCTTCATCTGAGTCTGGATGCCGCCGCTTTCCTGTGCCGAGCGGGCGTGGGCGAGGTCTTGGTCGCCGGCCCCTTCGACCAATTCCGATCCGCGCGCGATGACATCGGCCGCGTCGCGTCCTTCGACGGCGTGGACGTAGGCGGTGTTGACGAGGCCGAGCTTAAGGTCGGGCCCGCGGTACCACATCGGGAACGGCGCGGCCTCGATGAGCTGGGTCAGCGAATTGAGCGCGCCATCCGATTGCTTGAGCCGGAGCGACAAATTGGCTCGTTCCTCCTCACCGGCGCTGGTGTCGACAAACCACAACAACAGGCTCCCGGCGGGCTCGCCCGGCGGGGCCGCGCCGCCGCGCACTTCAAAGACCCGGGCAGAGCCGTTGCAATGGAGTTTGAGCGCAATCGCCCCGCCCGAAAGCCGAGCGGCATCGACGGCTTCGGTCAATTGTTCGAGATCGGCCGCGGCGAGCCCAACGTCTTCGCCGCCGAGATCGGCCAGCCGCGCCGGGCGGCCGCGAATGCCAAGGTCGCGAAGCAGCAGGCCATCGGCATCGATTTTCGAATCCGGCAGTACCAGCAGCGGCCGGGCGGGCGCGCGTTCGAGCAGCACCGCGTTGTTGCGCGCGGCGGCGACCACCTGGTCGGCGAGCCGCAGGCGCCGGGCGGCGACCACCGCGATCGTCGCGGCGATGCCAAGCCAGGCGAGGCCCAGGACAATGATCGCGACAGTGATCGATCCGCTCCCCATCACCGCCTCATAGGGCGAGGCAGGCGGGAAAAGGAAGCGCCCCGGTCAGTAGCGGTAATGTTCCGGCTTGAACGGACCTTCGGGCTTGACCCCGATATAAGCGGCTTGCTTGTCGCTTAGCTTGGTCAGCTTGACCCCGAGCTTGTCGAGGTGGAGTGCGGCGACCTTCTCATCGAGGTGCTTGGGCAGGACATAGACTTCGTTCTTATACTTGTCGCCGCCGGTCCACAGCTCGATCTGGGCGATCACCTGGTTGGTGAAGCTCGAACTCATGACGAAACTCGGGTGGCCGGTGGCATTGCCGAGGTTGACCAGGCGGCCCTTGGACAGAATGATCAGGCGCTTGCCGTCGGGAAAGGTGACCTCGTCGACCTGGGGCTTGATCTCGTCCCATTTCATATTGCTGAGCGCGCCGATCTGGATCTCGCTGTCGAAGTGGCCGATATTGCAGACGATCGCCATGTCCTTCATCGCCCGCATGTGGTCGAGCGTGATGACGTCGAAATTGCCGGTCGCGGTGACGAAGATGTCGGCGCGGGTGACCGCTTCCTCCATCGTGATCACTTCATAGCCTTCCATCGCCGCCTGGAGCGCACAAATCGGATCGACCTCGGTGACGAGGACGCGCGCGCCGCCGTTGCGCAATGACGCAGCGGAGCCCTTGCCGACATCGCCGAAGCCGGCGACGCAGGCGACCTTGCCCGCGAGCATGACGTCGGTGGCGCGGCGGATGGCGTCGACCAG
>JARXKO010000158.1 GCA_030271595.1 Pseudomonadota bacterium
ACGCCCGCGCCGCGGCCTTCCCCGCCGACGCGATGCCGCCGATCGCCATCGACAATACCTTCCTCGGGCCGTTGTGGGCCAGGCCGCTGGCCCAGGGTGCCGACATTTCGGTTTACAGCCTGACCAAATATGCCGGCGGGCACAGCGACCTCGTCGCTGGCGGCCTCACCGGCAGCAAGGCGCTGCTGGACCGGGTGCGGATGATCCGCAACACCATGGGCGGAGCGCTCGACCCCAATAGCTCGTGGATGCTGATGCGCAGCCTCGAAACGCTCGAATTGCGGATGAATCGCGCGGGCGAAAACGCGGTCAAGGTATGCGACTTTTTGCGCAATCATCCCAAGGTCGAAAAGGTCGGCTATCTGGGCTTTCTCGAGGAAGGATCGCGCCAGGCGGATATTTACAAACGCCATTGCAGCGGCGCCGGGTCGACCTTCTCGCTCTATTTGAAGGGCGGCGAGAAGGAGGCCTTCGCGTTCCTCGACGCGCTCCAGATCGCGCATCTCGCGGTCAGCCTCGGCGGCACCGAAACCCTCGCCAGCGCACCCGCTGCAATGACCCATCTTTCGGTCCCGGACGAGCGCAAGCAGGCGCTCGACATCACCGACAACCTGGTGCGAATCTCGATCGGAGTCGAGGACCCCGACGACCTCATCGCCGACTTCGAAAACGCGCTACGGGCGGTGTAAGGCAACCCGGCTGAGCAACGTGCCTTCGGTCATGGCTCCCCAAACGGCCACACGCTCACGCGATCGGCTTCAGCGCGGGTTGTGGTGATAGGCAGGCAGACGGCCCGCGACGCGGGCGTGGTGTTCTTCGCCGCATACAGCCCCAAAGGCTTGGCCTGGTCGAACAGCTGGCTCGTCACCAGCGCAAGCCGCCAGTCGCGGTAGCGCGCATCTTGAAGGGTGGCGTTCAATTCGAACGCGGCGCTGGGGTCCAGACGCCGAACGTGCTCGAGCGTCCGCAGCTTCGCCCAGTCGCTCTGCTCCAAAGTCATTTCGCCCAGCAGGTCCTGCATCTTGGCATACATGATGCCGTATTCGGCGAGCTTGCCTGGATCGACCAGCGCCGCGCGCCCGGCCTGGGATTCCGCCTCCCAGCGCGAGCTCAGGAAGGTCCAGTATTGCGGCCTTCCAATCCAGTTCGGAGTCACGATGATCGGTTGGTCCGCGGTCTTGTCCAACAACGCCTGGATCTCATCAATCCGTCGCTCGACGCACGAGCGGATCTCCATCCGCGACTTCAACCGGCCCAGATTGAGGTCGAGCTCGCTGCGAATGATCGAATCGGCTTCCGCTGCCTCTTGCCGTTGATGCGCGACCTCGACGAGCTGCTCGCCACCCAGCGCAATCAGCACACCGATGACGATGATGCCGACTTCGCCGACGAACTCGCGCCAGCCATGCAGCGGTTTGGGTAGGTGAAATTGCACTCACGCCCCCCGGGTCGGCGCGGAACCTACCAGATGCGCCAATGTCCGCAATGGTCAGGTAAAGCGTGAGGTTTTTTAGCCCCAGTCCTCGACCGCCCAGCCGCGCCTTTTCGCCAACCGCTCCAATTTCCCGTGCGGGTTGACCGCGACCGGCTCGTCCGACCATTCGAACACCGGCGCGTCGGACACGTGGTCGGAGTAAAAGCGAACGTGGCCGTGCTTGCCGTTGAGCCCCGAGCGCTCGACCCACAGCGCGATCATGCGGAGCTTGGCCGGGCCATAGCAATTGTCGCCGGCGATCCGCGCGTGGACCCGCTCGTCGAGGCCGATGATCGAATCGGTGGCGATGACGTCGTCAAAGCCGAGCCGCTCGGCGATGGCTGCCGAATAAAGCCGGTAGGATGCGGTGGCGAGGACCAGCCGGCGGCCCTGCGCCTGGTCGCGGGCGATCGCCTCCAGCGCCCCCGGGCGGATGTTCGATTTGACCTGCGCGTCGGCGAACCCGTCGACCAGGGGCTGCAGGTCGCTCGGGTGGATCGTCCGTCCGATCAGCAACGCCTGGTTGATTTGCTTCAATTCGCCGCGGTCGATCAGCCGCGCGAAATAGGCGAGCATCGACCCGATCACCAAAGGCAGGAAAATCAGCCGCCACGGCGCCCGGCGGATCGCGCAATGGAGCAGGAACGGGGTGTAGGTCGGGCGCCGGGTAATCGTCCGGTCCATGTCGTAAATCGCGAGGTCGGTCATCGCTTGCCCGCCAGTATCGCGCTGACCAGCCGATGATCATCGACGGTGTCGACATCGACCCCGGCGAGCGGGTTGGACAGGCGCACCGCCTTGATCGTCAGGCCGATCCGCTTGCCGACCCGCGCCATCACCTGATCGAGGCTCAGCAGTCGCAGCGCCGCCCCCGCCAGGGTCGCTGGCCCGGCCAGCAGGATCACCCGCCAGCCTTTCTTGCGGTCCTGTTCGACCAGGCGCCACAAGGCGATCGCCGGCGCGACCGTGGCCGATTTTAGCGCGAACAGATTGGCGCCGGTGACCGCGCCGCCGCGAAAGCGCAGCCAGGTGCGGCGGGTTCCCGGCAGGCGCGCCATCAGCGCCGCCTCCTCGACCACCCCGACCGCGACATCGCTGCCCCCCGCCGAGCGGAGGAATTCATCGATCGTCGCCGCATCGAGCAAGGCGTGATCGGCGGTGGTGATCAGCAGCGGCCAGCGGGTCGCAGGGTCCGCGCACAGCGCCGCGATCGACCCGGCGATGGTTGCCCCCGACCGCTCGACCCGGACCCGCCGATCGGGCGGGAGGACGGCGCGCAACGCGTCGGGCTCATGGGCCAGCAGGATGATCTCGCCGACATCCGCGCTCGCCAGCAGCGCCGCCAGCGGGCGCAGGATCATCGGCTGACCGCCAAGCGGGATCAGCGCCTTGCTCGCCGCGCCGAAATGGGCCGCGAGCGGATCGCCTCCGGGGCGCGATCCGGCGAGCAGGACCGCGGTCGCTTTCACCCCTCGAGCCACGAGGTGACCGGCCGCCCGCGTGCGCTTTCGCCCTGCGCCTGGGCCAGGCGCACGGCGTGGAAAATGAGGCTGATGAGGGTCCAGGCGGCGACCAGTTCAAGCCCGACATCGGGCCGCGCGAAGACGAGCGAGGCGACCAGGATCGCCATGTTCGGGTTGCGCCGCGCGGTCACCAGCCGGAACTTGCTGTCGATCCGCTTCCACACATGGATGTGCATCCACTCGAAGCGGCGCATGAACACCGCCTCGACCAGGCGCTGCAGAATATAGCCGCCGACAATTGCCCACAGCACCATGATCGTCAGCACCGGCTCGAGCGGGCGGCCGTAAGCGGTCAGGCCATGGGCCCACGCCCACCACCAGAAGGGCGGGTGAATGAGGTCGATGCCGTGATCGAAGAGATGGCCCCATCGGGACGACGCGCCGGTGCAGCGCGCGAGTTTTCCGTCGACCGTGTCGAGGACCATGAAGATGAAGCCCGACAAAGTGCCGAGCCAATATTGCCCGCGCCAGAAGAACAAGAAGGCGAGCACGCACAGGACGGCGCCGACCATCGTGACGGCGTTGGGCGACAACCCCGCCCGCGCCGCCCAGCGAGTCAGGTAGAAGGCGGGCCTGCGCCACAGATACAGCGTCAGCACGTCGGTCACGCCTTTGTACGATGCGTCATAGGCGGCGCGCTCGACCGGCCCGGGGTCGGCGGGGTCGAGGCGAAGCACGAACGGCCGCTCGCGCTTGCGCAATTCGGCGTAGCTCAGCTGCGCGGTTTCGGAATCGAGCCGGTCGAGCCCCGACGGTATCGTTCCAGCGGCGAATTCGGCGAGCGCCTTGGCCTGAGCCGTGGCCGCCGGGACATGGGCCATGACGGGTG
>JARXKO010000159.1 GCA_030271595.1 Pseudomonadota bacterium
CGCCAGGCGATTGCGCACTTCTTCCGCCGCCTCGAGCAAGGCCGGGTTGTCGATTGCCTGCATCGAGGCGACCGGGTTGATGGCCGCGACTTCAATCTCGCCCGCCTCCCGCTGCTGCAGGACGACATTGCACGGCAGCATGGTTCCGACCTTGTCCTCGAGATTGAGCGCTTCAAACGCGAGCTTCGGATTGCATGCGCCAAGAATAGTGTAGGGCCGGAAATCGACGCCGATCTTGTTCTTCAGCGTATCCTTGATATCGATTCGGCTGATCACTCCGAAGCCTTCCTCCTGGAGTGCTGCCTCGACTCGGCCAAGAGCGTCGGCGAACGGGGCTGCGATCGTCGTTGCCATATAATAAGTCATGCTTTCTCCTTGTGCACTGGGCGGTGGGTTTCGGTCATGCGGACGGCGACAATCACCCCGGAAGCAAAGGTCAACGCCGCGATCACAAGCGCCGCCGGGCTGAGCCCGAACAGGTCGGCGACGACACCGGCAACCAGCGCGCCAAGCGCGTAGCCGAGATCGCGCCACAGGCGATATACTCCGACTGCCGATGCCCGCCACGATGGATGGGCGACATCGCCAATCGCTGCGAGAAGGGTCGGATAGACCATCGCCGTTCCAATGCCGAGCAGGATTGCCCCGACTGCAAAGCCGCCATAGGTCCGCTCCACTGCGATGACCGCGATTCCGACCGCCTGAACCCACATTCCCCCGGCGATCAGCCACTTGCGGCCGACGCGATCCGACAAGCTGCCCGTCAGGAGCTGCGAGACACCCCACACCGCCGGATAAAGCCCGGCCAACACTCCGATCTTGTCGAGCCCGAGACCGGCTGCGGCAAAAATAAGCGGGAACAGGCCCCACGCGAGCCCGTCGTTGAGATTATTGACCAGACCAGCCTGGGTCACGGACGACAGGTCGCGGTTTTGCCAGCTGGTCTTTCGAAAAATTTCGCCCGGGGTGAGGCGCCCGGGCCCTGCCGCGACCATGGTCGCTTCATGACGGGCATGGCCATGGGTTTCGCGAACCGCGAACAGGGACAGCATCAAGCCGCAGAAAGCGAATAACACTCCGAGGTAGAAGGGTTCGGGCCTGAGACCGTGTCGGGCCGCGATATAGGCGGTCGCCCAGGCCGCGACGGCGACCGCGAAATAGCCGGCAAATTCGTTGAGACCCATGGCGAGGCCGCGGTTTCGCGGGCCTGCAAGATCGATCTTCATGATCACCGCGGTCGACCAGGTGAGGCCTTGGCTGACCCCAAGGAACAGGTTGGCGACAATGATCCAGCTCCACGTCGGCGCCCACATCAGCAGAAACGGCACCGGTGAAGCGATGAGCCAACCAAGGACGAGGATAGGCTTTCGCCCCCAGCGATCCCCGAGCCGGCCGGCGAAATAGTTTGCCCCGGCCTTGGTGATTCCGAACACCGCGATGAACGACAGGATGGCGGTACGCTCGGCTAGGTGAAACTCGCTCTGGGCAAGAGCCGGCAAGATGCTCCGCTCGATTCCGACCATCCCCCCGACGAAGGCGTTGACCAGAACGAGAAGCGCGAATTGGGGCAAGTTCGCGCGCAGGCCGAGCACTGGCTTAGCCGGAATCATCTTGCCTTCTTCACGCGCATCGACCGCCAAAACGCCTTTGTCACTCGCCAACTCTTCTGTGCTGGTCATGGCACCGAACCGGTCTGTTCGGCATCATCCAACCGTCGATCAATCCGCCTCGACCGGGCCCGAAGCGCAAGCGCGATCGTCAGAAGCAAGGGGACGACGGCGAGCGCGCCCAACGTTCCTGAATCGAGCGGGATCAGACCGTGCGCTTGGGCACTGCGGGCCATCATCTCGATCAGACTGATTGCATAATAAGACAAGGCAACGGCGGACAACCCTTCGACCAACCGCTGCATCGCGACCTGGCGCGCGGCGCTTCTGTCGACCGAGCGGAGCAACGCCAGATTCTGCTGCTGCACGATCAGCTCGATTCGCGTGCGGAGCATCGTGGTCGCGCGTTCGACGCCCATTGCTGCGCCTTCCAGCCGACGCCCAAAGGCTTCGCACGTGCGCAGCGCCGGGAGCAGCCGCCGCTCGGTGAATTCGCTCAGCGTCTGAAGACCGGCGATTTTGTCGGGAGCCAAGGCGTGGAGCCGGTCGATGACGACCTGGCCATAGGCCGCCGTCGCCCCAAGACGGTAGCTGACCAGGGTGCGCAACGCTTGGCATTGGGCGGAAAGGCCCATCAGCGATTCCAGTGTCCGCTGGTCGGCCTCGCAGTCTCCCAGCTCGGCACTCGTTCGCGCTAGCTCCTCCTCAATTGCGGCGAGCGTTGCCGCATGCCGCCGCACTTCGGTCAGCCCCCGAAGCGCGAGATTGCGGTAATTGCCCAGCTCCTGGAACTGGCGAACCAGCCGCCCGAGGTCCGGCGCGGGCGTTGCGTTGGCCGCGATGATCGCAAGACCAAGGCCTTCATCCAAGCGAACTCGGAAGTCGGACCAGAAGAGCAGGCTGCCGATGCGCCCACCGACCAGCTCACCGGGCTCGAAAGCGGCGTTTTCCAGTTCGCGACAGGCGTCCTCATCCGTGGCAAGGATACGGATGCGCGTGGCGCGGATGATACCTCCCGGCATATCGGCGATCCATCGTACAAGCTGATCCCGGACCGACGCTGGTCCCCCCAGCGGAAGGACCAAAGTCATGGTGGCCGCCTCGCTATGCTCCTCCCACGACCAGTCGCAACCCTCGATTCGTCCCGCGGCATGGCGTGTGTCGGATGCGAATTCTTTGCCCAAGCGAGCGGCGACCGCCGCCCGAATGGCAACGCGCTCCCCGGCTGCCGGGAGTCGAACGAGCTGGATCAGGTCACAGGGAGGATAAAGCGGCGGCATCGGCCGCAAGTGGAGCTCGGCCACTGCGGCAGAGCGATCGGGATGGTCGATCAGCTGCACTGTCTCCCCGCCCTTCTCCCTCCGCGCCACACCGGTTGCAAGCGGGCTGCCGACATTGACCGATCCTGCCATTTTGCTAATATAAGCATTCATCGATTCAAGCAACGCATCCTGGAGGATTCCCCCTTGTTCTCATTCTTGCGGCGGCCGGCGCACCATTCGCTGACCGCGTTGGAACTGAAGGAAATGCTCGATCGCGGCGAGGCTATCGTCGTCGACGTGCGCGAAGCGAAGGAATTCGCCGCCGGCCATATCCCGACTTCCATCAACATGCCGCTTTCGACATTCAAACCAAGCGAACTGCCCAAATCAGGTGACCGCAAGGTCGTGCTGTCGTGCGCCGGCGGACGCCGATCGGCCGCGGCGCTCGACAGATGCGCAGCGGCGGAGGCGGCGGTGGACACACATTTGGGCCGAGGGTTTGCCGAGTGGCGTCAAGCCGGGCTGCCGATTGAGGTCTGACGGGAATCCTCGCCGCCAGCTGGGGTCGGGCGGCGGCGGAACCCTTAACGGATGAACGGTGAAGTGCCCTTCGCGTGGAGGGTCGTGTCGATGATATCGATGATTTCCGGAACGTCGCGTCGAAGCATCTGCGCAAGGCCGCTGCGCAGCGTGAGCTGCGATGCGGCGCACCCTTGGCAGCCGCCGCTCATGACGACGTGCAGCCGGTCATCGACCAGATCGACGATGGCGATCGACCCGCTATGGCTGGCGATGGCGGGATTGAACCGCTCGTCGAGGACTTTCTGGGCGGCCGCGCGGACCGCCGCGGGCGATCTTTTCGCTTTCACGGGCAGTGGGGCTGGGTCGCGCGGAAGGCTCCCCGGGCCGTCGATCAGATAGGCACGAATCTCGCTTGCAATGGCGGGTTTGAG
>JARXKO010000160.1 GCA_030271595.1 Pseudomonadota bacterium
TTGGCTTCGCTCGCGCGCGAGCCGGTGCCCGAGGAAGTGGCCGCGGCGTACGGCGGCAAGGTCTACAGCTTCGGCCGCGACTATATCATCCCGGCGCCCTTCGATCCGCGGTTGAT
Source organism: Pseudomonadota bacterium (assembly GCA_030271595.1). GTDB lineage: Bacteria > Pseudomonadota > Alphaproteobacteria > Sphingomonadales > Sphingomonadaceae > Sphingomicrobium. The sequence goes on from JARXKO010000160.1 coordinate 117, forward strand.
GGAAGTGGTCGCCTCGGCGGTTGCGGGCGCGGCGATGGCGACGGGTGTCGCGCGTCGTCCGATCGCCGACATGCACGCCTATCGCCAGGAGCTTCGGGCGCGGCTCAACCCGACGACCGCGGTGATGAGCGCCGCTTATGAAGCGGCCAAGGCCAATCCCAAAAGGGTGCTGTTCGCCGAGGGCGAGGAGCCCAATGTGCTGACCGCCGCGATCGCCTTCAAGGAGGGCGGATACGGAACGCCGGTGCTCGTCGGGCGCGATGACGTCCACGACCGGCTGGCCGCCATGGGGGTCGATGACCCGCTCGACTATGAAGTCCTCAACAGCCGCAATTCGCCGCTCATCGGCCGGGCGGTCGACTATATTTACGCCAAGCACCAGCGCCACGGAATGCTGCGCCGCGAGATCGAGCGCCTGGTCAACCAGGATCGCAATTATTTCGCCGCCGCGATGCTTGCTCTGGGTGAGGCCGACGCGATGATCACCGGCACCACCCGCCCGTTCAGCCAGTCGCTGCGCCAGGTGCGGATGGTGATCGACGATGAAGGCGATATCACGCCGTTCGGAGTCAATGTCGTGGTCGGCCGCAACCATACGATTCTGATCGCCGATACCGCGGTAACCGAACGCCCGACGGCGGCCCAGTTCGCGGCGATCGCGATGCGCTCGTCGGCCTTCGCCCGGCGCATGGGGCTCGAGCCGCGGGTCGCCTTCACCAGCTACACCACCTTCGGCAATCCGCCCGGCGTTCACGTCGATGAATTGCGCGACGCGGTGACGATTCTCGAAGGGTTCAACACCGACTTCGAGTTCGAGGGCGAAATGGCGCCCGACGTGGCGCTCAATTACGATATGCAGAAGCGCTATTATCCGTTCACCCGGCTGTCCGGCCCGGCCAATATCCTGGTCATGCCCGGGCTCCAGTCGGCGAGCCTGTCGACCAAGCTGTTGCGCGCGCTCGGCGGCGAAAGCGTACTCGGGCCCTATCTACTGGGACTGTCGGCATCGGTGCAGATCGCGCCGATGACCGCGACCGCCTCCGACCTTGTGCGGCTGGCGGTGCTCGCCGCCGGCGATGCCGAGGCGCGCGAACGGCGCAAGCTCAGATCCGCGCCGCGCTAGATCCGTTCGACAGAACTGATGGGATCGGCATCGCGCAGCGCGGCGATGATGGCGTGGAGGTGGGCGAGGTCGTGAACCTCGATATCGAGGTGGAAGGTGTGAAAGCTGCCGTCGCGGTGGACCAGCGCCAAGTTGACGATATTGGCGTGCTTTTGACCCAGAATGCCCGACATCGTGCCCAGCGCTCCGGGGACATCGTGGAGGATGACGCACAGCCGCGCCGCGCCGCCGTCGGAGCCTTCGCCCCAGGCGAGGTCGAGCCAGTCGGCGTCGATCCCGCTGGCCAAGGTGTCGCAGCCGATGACGTGAACCTCGATCTCCTCGTCCTCGCGGCGAAGGCCGACGATGCGGTCGCCGGGGATGGGGTGGCAGCAGCTGGCGAGATGGTAGGCGACGCCGGGCGTCAACCCCTTGATCGAGATCGCCTTGCGCTGGCCGAGCGGCTTGGGCGTGACATCGCCGCCGGCCGATCCCGGCATCAGCGCCTCCATCAGCGCTTCGTCGCTGACCCGCTTGCGCGCGATCGCGATCATCAATTCGTCGTTGCTCTCGACCTTCAACTTCTTGAGCGCGCGTTTGAGCGCGTCCTTGGCCAATTCGGCGGGTAGCCGGGCGACGATTTCGTCATAAATCTTGCCGCCGAGCTCGATCGTTTCCTCGCGCTCCTTGTGGCGGACGAAGCGGCGGACCCCGGCGCGCGCCTTGCCGGTGGCGACGAAGCGCAGCCACGACGGTTGCGGGTGCTGTGCCTCCGACGCCAGGATTTCGACCTGGTCGCCATTCTCGAGCATGGTCCTCAGCGGCACCACCCGGCCGTTGACCTTGGCCCCGACGGTGCGGTCGCCAAGGTCGGTGTGGACGGCATAAGCGAAATCGACCGGGGTCGCGCCCTTGGGCAGCTGGATCAGCTCGCCCTTGGGGGTGAAGGCGAAGATGCGATCCTGGTACATCGCCATCCGCGTGTGCTCGAGCAGCTCCTCGGGGCTGTCGGCATGGTCGAGGATTTCGACCAGGTCATCGACCCACGGGACATGGAGGTCGGCGGCGGGCTTGCCTTCCTTATAGGCCCAGTGGGCGGCGAGCCCGCGCTCGGCCTGGTCGTGCATGTCCTTGGCGCGGATCTGGATTTCGATGCGCATCTTCGAATCGTGGATGACCGAGGTGTGGAGGCTTTGATAGCCGTTGCGCTTGGGGGTCGAGATGTAGTCCTTGAACCGCCCCGGAACCATCGGCCAGCGGCGGTGGATGAGGCCCAGCGCATTATAGCAGCCGGCCAGATCGTCGACGATCACGCGGAAGGCCATGACGTCGGACAATTGTTCGAAACTGATGTGGCGCTCGGCCATTTTCTTCCAGATCGAATAGGGGTGTTTCTGGCGTCCCATGACTTCGGCGTCGAGGCCGTTGTCGGCGAGGTAGAGCTGCAGCCCCAGACCGATGCGGTCGACGAGGTCACCGCCCGCTTCGCGCAATTGCTTGAGGCGCTTGCTGATCGAAGCGAAGGCGTCGGGTTCGATTTCGCGAAACGCCAACGTCTGCATCTCGTTCATCATCTCGTACATGCCGATGCGCTCGGCCAGCGGCGCATAAATATCCATCGTCTCTTTGGCGATCCGGCGGCGCTTGTCCTCCGACGGGATGTGATGGAGCGTGCGCATGTTGTGCAGCCGGTCGGCGAGCTTGACCAGGAGCACGCGGATGTCGTCGCTCAACGCGAGCAGGAACTTACGCAGATTTTCCGCTGCCCGCTCATTTTCCGACTGGGCCTCGATCTTGCTCAGCTTGGTCACTCCGTCGACCAGCCGGGCGACGTCCTTGCCGAACAGTTTCTCGATTTCCTTGGGGGTGGCGAGCGTGTCCTCGATGGTATCGTGGAGGATCGCCGTGGCGATGGTCTGGGCATCGAGCTTGAGGTCGGTGAGGATGCCCGCGACCTCGATCGGGTGGGAGAAATAGGGGTCGCCCGAAGCGCGCACCTGCGCCCCATGCGCTTTCATCGAAAACACATAAGCGCGATTGATCAGCCCCTCGTCGGCGTCGGGATCGTAGGAGCGGACCTTCTCGACCAGTTCATATTGGCGCAGCACGGTTGCAAGATGGGGTCAGCGGCGCTCGGATAGCAAGCGGGAAAGGGTGGGGCTGCGCGCTGGCCTCGGGAGTGAGAGTGCCAGGAGGGGATCGGATGCGCAGCCCCGGGGGGATTATTTGGCCGCGAGCGGCGAGGTTGCGCCGGCCTTCGCCAGCTTGTTGCAGCGGTCGAGATCGGCTGAGGTCAGCGCGTGCCCGTCAACGAGGAAGGAATCGACCCGCCCGGCGCGCTTGGCGAGTGACTGGCACAGCACCACCGGACGGCTGGTATCGGTCGCGCCCTGGCACGCGGCGGGCCCGCAATTCCAGACGATGTCGCTGGCGATGATGCGCGCCGTGGCCGGCACCGCCAGGCTCGCCGAATAAGAAGAAGCGAGCGCCGGAGAGGACAGGCCGGCAGCCAGTGCAGCGAGCGTGAGGAGTGATTGGCGCATGGCGAATTTCCCTGTTAAGTTGCGATT
>JARXKO010000161.1 GCA_030271595.1 Pseudomonadota bacterium
CGGATGCTGCCCGAAATCGAGCGCGCCCTACAGCGATCGACCGACTATAAATTATGGCACATCCACGGCCTCATCCTGCGTCAGCTTGAGCGGCGCGAGGACGCACTGCCATCGCTGCGCAAGGCCGTCGAGCTCAACCCGGATGCCTTCAACCCGGCCTTCGCGCTGGCCCGAACCCTGTACGAGGCGGGGCTTCCGTGCCTTGATGAATTCGGCCGCGCGCTCCAACTTTCACCGGCCAATCCGGAAGTCGTGAGCGCGCTTGCCATGGCCTTTGTCGGGGCCGGCGAAGTCGGGACTGCGATCGCCGGCCTCGAGAAGATCGTTGGCCGCTCGCCGTTGTGGGTTGAAGGCCAGAGAACCTTGTCGCAATTGCGCTGGATGGAAGGCGAGCGCGAGGGTTTCACGCGCAATTTCGACGAGGCTCTGAAGCAATATCCCAATTCGCTCGATCTGCGGCTCGAACAGATCGTCTCTTTGACTCACGCCGAACAATGGGACGAAGTCCTGCGGGTGATCGCCGAGGGCCGCAAGGTAATCGGCGAGCAACCGATCTTCGCCGTCAACGAAGCCGTGGTCCATGCAGAAATGGGCCACATCGCCATCGCCGACCGGCTGCTCGCGCCGTTCGAAGGGTCGACCGACGCGCCGTTCCAGGTCCGCCGGGTCCGCCATTTGCTTCGCGCCGGGCGGCCCGATCAAGCGGCGGCGGAAATCGAACCGTGGCTCAAGACGCCCCAGGCGCTGATGTTCTGGCCTTACGCATCGATCGCCTGGCGGCTGACCGACCTCGAGCGCTGGCGGTGGCTTGAAGGCGACGAGCGCTTTGTCGGGGTTTATGACATCGCCGACCGGCTGCCCCCGCTCGACCAGCTCGCCGACACCCTTCGAGCGCTCCATAATTTGTCCGGGCAGCCGCTCGAACAATCGCTTCGCGGTGGCACCCAGACCGATGGCGATGTGTTCACCCGCGTCGATCCGGTGCTGGTTGCGATGCGTGAAGCCGTTCGGGCCGTGGTGGCTGACCATATCGCCCAGCTTCCGCCGCGCGACCCCGACCATCCGTTGCTCAGCGCGGCACGCGACAGGATCGAATTCAACGGCGCCTGGTCCGTGCGGCTCAAGGACGCCGGCTATCACTCCAACCATATTCATCCACTCGGCTGGTTCAGCTCGGCGCTGTACATCGCTCTGCCGCCGGGCATCGGCGAAGGCGAGCAGGGCATATTGACCCTGGGCGAGCCCCGATCGAGCTGCTTCGACATCGACATGGCGCCGTTCAGGACAATCGAGCCCAAGCCTGGCCGGCTGGCACTGTTCCCGTCCTATATGTGGCATGGAACCCGTCCGTTCGGGCGGGGCGAGCGACTCACCGTGGCCTTCGACGTCGCCCGCCACGACTAGCGCGACGGGGGTACAAGACACTGGCACTAGCGAAACCAGCACTAGCACTAGAGCTTGAATCGAATTATTCTCCGGCGACTCTGCTGGAGTGCAAACGATGTTGAAATACTCATCTCTCATCCTCGCGGTGATCGCTGTTCCCGCCTTGGCCCAGACCCCCGCGCCCACGCCGCAAGTGGCGGAAGCCAAGCCCAATCCGCTGGATAAGGTGGTTTGCCGGACCGAGGAGACGCTCGGTTCGCGGCTTGGCGGCCACAAGGTCTGCGCGACCGTGCGCGAATGGCAGGAGCAACAGCAGGAAAATCGCGACGCGGTCGAGCTTATTCAGCAGAAGGGCCAGTCGACCGTTCCCAGCGGCTGACCCGACCGCAGCCGCGCTTGACTGAATCGGCCCGGTCTGCGTCATTCGTCGCGCATGTCCGACGGCAGCATCTCCCGCCACTTGGCTGAAGCGCGCCGCGCCACGCAGGCAGGCCGACCTGAACAGGCGCAGCAGCATCTGGAAGCGGTGGTCGCGATCGACTCGACCGAGCCCACGGCGCGCAATCTACTCGGTGCCGATGCGCTCGCCCGCGGCGATGCGCGCTCCGCTGCCGAACATTTCGAAATCGCCTGCGGGCGCGAGCCCGGTGAGAGCACTCACTGGCTCAATCTTGCGACCGCGCATCGCGCGCTTGGCGAAGCCGCCGCCGAGCGCGCCGCGCTTGAAGCCGTGCTGGCGATCGACCAGACCGATCTGCTCGCGCTGATCCGGCTTGCTGAATTGCACGAGCAACAGGGCGAGGCGACGCTAGCGGAGGACCGCTGGCGAGCGGTCGCTGTACTGTCCTCGGGCATTGCCGACCCTTCGCCTGATTTTGCCAAGATCGTCGACCACGCGAAACACTATGTGCGAGAGCGGCAGAAGAAGCTTGCCGATGCGATTGACGGGTCCCTCGCGAACGACTTGTCGAACGCCACGACGCACGATTTTCGGCGGATGCGGGCGGCCGCCGACGCGTGGCTTGGACGTCGCCCGATCTACGCCAACCAATGCGAGGGCCTGCACTACCCATTTCTCCCCGCGGACGAATATTTCGATCGCGAACATTTTCCGTGGCTTGCCGATCTCGAAGCCGCAACCGGCGTCGTTGCCGCCGAGTTGAAGTCGATTCTGGACGATCAGCGTTCGGAGCTGACGCCGTACATCGCGTTGCCGCCAGGGACGCCCGCCAACAAATGGTCGCCGCTCGACAAGTCGCTCGATTGGGGCGCTTTCCATCTATGGAAGGAGGGGGTTCGCTACGACGAAGCCTGCGCCCGCGCTCCGCGCACGGCGGCGCTGGTCGACTCGCTTCCGATGTGCCGAATCGAAGGCCGCGCTCCCAATATCTTCTTCTCGATCCTCAAGGCTGGGGGCCATATTCCGGCCCATACCGGAGTGACGAATGTCCGCGGGGTGGTCCATCTGCCTTTGGTCGTGCCGGAGGGATGCGCGTTTCGCGTCGGCGGTGAAATCCGCGAGTGGCGGACTGGAGAAGCATTCGCCTTCGACGACACCATCGAGCACGAGGCGTGGAACCGCAGCAGCGAGGATCGGGCGGTCCTGATCCTCGACGTGTGGAACCCGCATCTCAGCGATCATGAGCGCGCGATGATCTGCCGCCTGTATCAATCGGCTGACGAGACTCGCGGCACCATTCGCTAGGTTGGGCCCGAGCGATTCGGCGCGACCGGGGTCAGTACCAGCGCGCCCTTTTTCTCCTCAACCTGGACGATCTCCCCGTCACTGATTTCGCCGGAGAGGATCTTGTCGGCGAGCGGATCCTGGAGATATTTCTGGACCGCGCGCTTCAGCGGCCTGGCGCCATAGACGGGGTCGTAGCCGGTGCGCCCAAGCCAGTCGCGCGCGCCGTCGCTGAGTTCGAGCGTGATCTTGCGCTCGTCGAGCAGTTTCTGCAGCCGCTTGACCTGGATATCGACGATCGGACCCATGTGGCTCGCCGACAATCGGTGGAAGAGGATGATCTCGTCGAGCCGGTTGAGGAATTCGGGGCGGAAATGGCCGCGCACGACCTCCATCACCTCCCGCTCCACCTTTTCGGCGGGTTCGTCCTCGCCCAGCTGCGCCAGATACTGGCTGCCGAGGTTCGAGGTCAGGATGATCAACGTGTTGGTGAAATCGACCGTCCGCCCCTGGCCGTCGGTGAGTCGGCCGTCGTCGAGCACCTGGAGCAGGACGTTGAAGACGTCGCCATGCGCCTTCTCGACTTCATCGAACAGCACCACCTGATAGGGGCGGCGCCGCACGGCCTCGGTCAGCACCCCGCCTTCGTCATAACCGACATAGCCCGGCGGAGCGCCGATCAGCCGCGCCACGGCGTGCTT
>JARXKO010000162.1 GCA_030271595.1 Pseudomonadota bacterium
TGGTTGAGGAAGCGCTGGCGCTCGCCGTCGCGAAGCCGGGCTCGGGCGCCGGGCGCGACGAACATGCCGACCCCGCGTTTGACCACGATCAGGCCTTCGTCCTGGAACCCCTGATAGGCCTTGGCGACGGTCAGCGGATTGGCCTGCTCATCGGCGGCCAGCGCGCGCACCGAGGGCAGGGCGTCGCCATCGCCATACTGGCCGGCCAATATGGCATCGGCGATGACTTCGCGGAGGCGGACGTAAACGGGCTTTTCGTGAGCGGTTCTAAGCGTCATGCTGTCATAATACAGCTAATCGCAGGAATTTCAAACAAAAAGTCACTTTTCCGGGGGTTGCCACGGCTTCCAGATGGTCGCCAGCGGGGCGCGGGGGCGGTCTTCCAGGTCGCGTCCAGGACTGCCGATGAAAATGAAGCCGGCGATCCGCTCGCCCGGCCCGCAAAAGGCCGCCCGGACGCGCTCGGCATAGGCCTGCCAGCCGGTCAGCCATCCCGCGACATAGCCGTGCGCGTGGGCGGCGTGGAGCAGGTTCATGCCCGCCGCTCCGGCTGACAATTCCTGCTCCCACAGCGGAATCTTGTGGCCGTGGACCGGCGCGGAAATGAGCACGATCAGCGCCGCGCCCTGACGGGCGAATTCATCGGCCTTGGCAAATTTGGCCGGGGGAGCGTCGGGCTCCTCCTCGGCCAGTGCCGAGTGAAGCAGCGTGGCCAGCGCCTCGCGCCGGTCGCCGCCGACCGTGACGAACCGCCACGGGAACAGCTTGCCGTGGTCGGGCGTGCGGGCGCCAATGGTCAGGATATCCTCGAGCTCCGCGGCGGACGGGCCCGGCGCGACCATCTCGCGCGGGCGGCCGGACCGGCGGGTTCGGAGGAGCGACAGGAGCGAGCGGGCGTCGTTGAGCATGGGCCAGCGCCTTAACCGCCGCGAGGCAACTTTACACGGCCCAAGTTGGCGTTAGTGTCCGGCGGCGTAGGAGAGGAGGTCGCGGCGATCGCTCGCGGCCTGTCCAAGGAGAAACTTCAGATGGTCGACACCCCGACCGCGGACAATCCGCGCGAGCCGGACATCAGTCACGAAAATCCAGCCGACAAGGGCGAATGGTTCGGCCATCCGCGCCAGCTGTCGCGGCTGTTTACGACCGAGGCGATGGAGCGCTTCGGCTATTATGGCATGCGCGCCCTGCTGACGCTTTACCTGGCGCAGCATTTTCTCTTTTCCGACACGACGACGACTGGCCTGTATGGCGGTTTCACGGCGCTGGTCTATTTGACTCCACTCATTGGCGGCTTGCTCGCCGACCGCATCCTCGGCGCCAAGAGATCGGTCAAATTCGGCGCGATCATGATGAGCCTCGGCTATCTGACATTGTGCTTCGGTGGGCAGCCGGCAAAGCCGTTCGCGATGATCGATGGCCAGCGGTACGAGGTCGTCCAGCAGGGCGCCGGCGACGCCATGAAGCAATATGTGGTCGACGGCGGCAGGCAGCTGCAAATCCGCGGCAATGACGACAAGACCGTTTCGCTCCTGGCGCCCGACGGCAGCGAGGCGAAGAAGATTGCCGAAGGCGGCTTCACGCCGGGCGGCGAGCGCAATCCGATGTCGGTCTTCCTGCTGCTCATCGGCCTCGGCCTGGTGGTCATCGGCAATGGCTTCTTCAAACCCAATATTTCGACCATCGTCGGCTCGCTCTACAAGGATGGCGATCGGCGCCGCGATGCTGGGTTCACGATTTTTTACATGGGCATCAATCTTGGTTCGCTGTTCTCGCAAATCCTGTGTCCGCTGCTGGCGGTGGGCATGGGCAGCTGGGGCGGCCTTGGCTGGTGGGCCGGCTTTGCCCTGGCCGCCGCCGGAATGCTGGTGTCGTGGATGCTGTTCCAGTTCGATGGCGGCAAGCTCGACGGGTACGGCGAGCGGCCGGCGAGCGCCCCGACCAATCGCGACTTGATCGTCTATGCCGGCGCGGTGCTGGCACTGCCGGTCGTCTATTTCCTGTTCACCAACCTGATGAACTACGTGAAGCCGGCCGCTGGTTCGGGCATCGTCGGGTATGTCGCGACGCTGCCGATCATGGGCAAGATCATGTTCGGGACGTTCCTGGTTTCGGTCCCTGCGATCCTGGTCTGGTCGTGGATCAAGGGCAGCCGTCAGGAATTTCAGATGATGGTCGCGGCGATGGTGCTGATCACCTTCAACACCGTCTTCTGGACCTTGTTCGAGCAGGCCGGATCGTCGCTGACCCTGTTCGCCGACCGCAACACCGACATGCACGTCACCTCCAACTTCGCGATCACGGCCGGGCAGACTCAGTTCTTCAACGCCTTCTTCATCGTCGCGCTGGCGCCTTTATTCTCGATGATGTGGAACGCGATGGCGCGAAGGGGGATCGAACCCACCATCCCGGTCAAGTTCGGTATTGCGCTGATCGGCGTTGGCGCGGGCTTCCTGTTCCTGGTGTGGGGGACCCAGTTCGCCGGTCCCGACTTCAAGGTCGCCTTGTGGTGGCTGGCCGGGCTTTACCTGATCCATTCGATCGCCGAATTGTGCATCTCGCCGGTGGGCCTGTCGATGATTACCAAGCTGTCGATCGCGCGCATCGTGGGCATGATGATGGGGGTCTGGTTCCTGTCCATCGCGGTGGCGCAATATGTCGCCGGGCTGGTCGCTCAGGTGGCCTCGGTCGAAACCGTCGGCGGCCAGGTGACCAACCTCCAGGTCAGCCTTGATACCTACGTCGGCGTGTTCGAGAAGATCGGCACGTTTGCGATGATCATCGGGGTCGTGTTGCTGCTGCTGTCGTGGCCGCTTAAATATCTGATGCATGGTGTAAAATGATCCGGCGCGCAGCAATCGCGGCGATCGCGGTTGCATGCCTTTTGCCGGGCTGCGCCGCGCTTGCGCCCAAGCCCAGGCTCGCGGCGGCGGTGCATATCAACGAGAACCCGTACCCGTCGACCTATGTGCGCTATCCCGGCGCGCTGACCGTCATCCGCCACGCCACCGTGTTCGACGGTGACGGCCAGCGGATCAACAACGGCACCGTCGTGTTCGGCGACGGGGTGGTGGAGGCCATCGGCGGCGCCGATCTTGCCTATCCCGCAGGGGCGGTCGAGATCGACGGGACAGGCAAATATGTGACTCCCGGGATCATCGATATCCACAGCCATTTGGGCGATTATCCCTCGCCCGGGGTGGAATCGCTCAGCGACGGCAATGAAGCGACCTCGCCGGCGCGGCCCGAGGTGTGGGCCGAACATAGCGTGTGGCCGCAGGACCCCGGCTTTTCGCGCGCGCTGATCAATGGCGGGATCACCACGCTTCAGGTCCTGCCCGGATCGGCCAACTTGTTCGGCGGGCGCTCGGTGGTGCTCAAGAACGTCCCGGCGCGGACGACCCAGGGGATGAAATTCCCGGGCGCGCCTTACGGGCTCAAGATGGCCTGCGGCGAGAATCCCAAAAGGGTCTATGGCTCGAAGGGCAACATGCCGCAGACGCGCATGGGCAATATCGCTTACGCCCGCGAAGTGTGGATCAAGGCCACGCAATATAAGCGCAAGTGGGACAAATATTACCGCACCGGCGGCGACATGCCCGAACGCGACCTGGCGATGGATACGCTGATGGGTGTCCTCAACGGCCAGATCCTGGTCCACAACCATTGCTATCGGGCCGATGAAATGGCGCAGATGATCGATATGGCCAAGGAATTCGGCTACAAGATCACCGCCTTCCACCACGCGGTCGAAGCCTACAAGATCG
>JARXKO010000163.1 GCA_030271595.1 Pseudomonadota bacterium
CGACGACATCCGCGGCGCGCTGTACATCGACCCGATGCTGTCGAAGCATTTCGCCGTGCTCGGCTCGACCGGCACCGGCAAATCGACCGCGGTCGCCCTGATCCTCCACCGAATCTCGCAATTGTCGCCCGAGGGTCACATCGTGATGATCGACCCGCACGGCGAATATTCGGCGGCGTTCAAGGGCTGCGGCGAATTGTTCAACGTCGACAACCTGCAGCTGCCCTACTGGCTGCTCAACTTCGAGGAACATTGCGAAGTGTTGCTGACGACCGACGGCGCCGAGCGCCAGCGCGACGCCGACATCCTCGCCAAATGTCTTCTCGCGGCACGGATGAAGGGAAAGCAGGCAGAGGCCCTGGGCAAGGTCACGGTCGACAGCCCGGTGCCCTATATCCTGTCCGATCTGACCGCGATCCTGGTCAATGAAATGGGCAAGCTCGACCGGGCCGGCGACACCTTGCCGTTCCAGCGGCTCAAGACCAAGCTCGAGGAACTGAAGGCCGACCCGCGCTACACCTTCATGTTTTCAGGGATGCTGGTCGGCGACACCATGGGCAGCTTCATCGGCAAGCTCTTCCGCCTCCCCGCCAACGGCAAGCCGATCTCGATCGTCGATGTCTCCGGCGTCCCCAGCGAGGTCACCAGCGTCGTCGTCTCGGTCCTCGCCCGGATGGTATTCGATTATGCCATCTGGAGCCGGACCGAGGCCCAGCGCCCGCTGCTATTGGTGTGCGAGGAAGCCCACCGCTACGTCCCCAAGGATGAAAATGCGAGCGGCCAATCGGTCCGCCGAATCCTCGAGCGAATCGCCAAGGAAGGCCGCAAGTACGGGGTCAGTCTCGGCCTCATCACCCAGCGCCCGTCCGACCTTGCCGAAGGCGTACTGTCGCAATGCGGCACGATCATCGCCATGCGTCTCAACAACGACCGCGACCAGGCCTGCGTGCGCGCTGCGATGCCCGAAGGCGCGCGCGGATTCCTCGACGCCATTCCGGCGCTTCGCAACCGCGAATGCATCGTCTGCGGCGAGGGCGTCGCGATCCCGATCCGGGTCCGCTTCGACGACCTCGAGCCGGAAAAGCGTCCCGCCTCGTCCGACCCCAGCTTTGCCCGTCTGTGGCGCGAAACAGGGGACGAAGCGGGGATTATCGGGCGGACGATCAAACGGTGGCGGGGCCACGGGCGGTAAGCCCGCCCTCAATCGTCATTACGATGAGCCGCAGGCTCCGCGGCCGTCCAGTAATGCACAAGATGGATTGCTTCGCGTCGCTCGCAGTGACGAAGGCCAGAATTCGCGATTCATCGATGTGGCAGCCAAGTTCGCGCATTGAGCCGGGACACCGACCTTGGGTCCGCTTACCCCCGCTTCGTCCCCACCTTGAGCAACGCCGCCAGCCGCGCCTTCACCGCGCTTGCCACATGCGGATCGACGACTTGCGCGCTTTGGATACTGACCGATAGCGGATTGACCGGGATGCCGCCGCGGCGGACTTCGAAATGGGTGTGCGGGCCGGTCGACAGGCCTGACGAGCCGACATAGCCGATGAGCTGCCCGCGATGGACCAAGCTGCCCGGCGCAACCACCATCTCACTCATATGGCTGTAGCTCGACGAGAGGCCGCCGGAATGGGCGATCATGACCTGGCGGCCATAGCCCCCGGCCCACCCGGCGCGGACCACCTGACCATCGCCCGCGGCGACGATCGGGCTGCCCCAGGCGGCGCCGATGTCGAGCCCGGCGTGGAACCGGAAGAAGCCCAGGATCGGGTGCATGCGGTTCCCAAAATAGGAGGTGATGTGCCCGGCGACGGGCAGCATCAGACCGGCCGCGACCGGCGCCGGCTGGTCGGCATTGGCGGCATCGACCCAGTCGCTGCGGCCATTGGTTACCCAGCGCACCAGCTCGAGGCCGTGCTCGCCGGCGCGCTTGAGCCCGGCATAGAGCAAGGGATGCGCCGCGCCGCCGCCGAGCACCAGGTCGAAGCCGGCGCCCGCCCCGACGTCACCAACATCGATCCGGGTCGCCAGCGCCGCCAGATATTGCGCCGCGACATCGGGCGACGCGCCGGCCGCGCGCAGCGACCAATAGAGCCCGTCCCCCGCCTGGCCGGTAATCCGGATCGGCCCAGCAGGCGCGGTGTGGGCGGTTTGGACCGCGGGCACAGCGAAAGGCGCGGTGCGGGTGGGCGCGAATTCGATGCTTTCGACCTGATTGCCGGCGGCCATGCGCAGGCCGGTCGACCCGCCCGCCGACAACGGCGCGACGGCGAGCGCCTGCCACTGGTGCTGGTCGTCGCTGGAATAGACCGGCGCCCGAGGCAGGGACGCGAGTGCAGCGCCGCTGGTGAGGACCGCTGCAAGCCCGATCGCCCGCCAATAGACGCGCGGCGGGGCCGGACGGGGCGCGATTGCGCCGCCCGCTTTGATCCGGATCGGGTGCGTATATGCCAAATCCTTTGCCCTTCGCCGCCAATCATCGCCAATCGAGGTTAAAACCGGCTTAAAATCGTTTCGGCTCAGGCCCCTTGCGCCGCGCGAAAGGGGTGCCAAGATAGGCGGCATGGCGGGATCCGACGGCATCCTCCGGGCGATCCTTGGGCCCACCAACACCGGCAAGACCCACCTCGCCATCGAGCGCATGTGCGCCCATTCCTCGGGCGTCATCGGCTTCCCGCTGCGGCTCTTGGCGCGCGAGGTCTATGACCGCGTCGTCGGGTTGAAGGGTGCCAACCAGGTTGCGCTGCTTACCGGCGAGGAACGCATCGTCCCGCCTCAGGCGCGCTACTATTTGTGCACCGCCGAAAGCATGCCGGTCGCGAGGGAAGGAGAAGAGGCGCGCGACTTCGCCTTCGCCGCGATCGACGAGGCCCAGCTCGGCGTGGATCCCGAGCGCGGCCATGTCTTCACCGACCGGATGCTCCGCGCCCGCGGCCGCGAGGAGACCCTGATCCTTGGCTCAGACAGTTTGAAGCCGGTCATCCGCGAGTTGCTGCCCGAGGCCGAAATCGTCAGCCGGCCGCGCTTTTCGACGCTGCGTTTCGCCGGCGGGACCAAATTGTCGCGCCTTCCGCCACGTTCCGCGATCGTCGCCTTTTCCGCCGAGCAGGTCTATGCGCTGGCCGAGATGCTGCGCCGCTTCAAGGGCGGTGCGGCGGTGGTCATGGGCGCATTGTCTCCCTCGACCCGCAACGCCCAGGTGGCGATGTTCCAGCGCGGCGAAGTCGATTATCTGGTCGCCACCGACGCCATCGGCATGGGCCTCAACATGGACGTCACCCATGTCGCTTTCGCTGGGCTGGAGAAGTTCGATGGGCGCAGAGACCGGCGGCTGACGATCGCCGAAATGGCTCAGATCGCGGGCCGCGCCGGGCGCCACCAGAAGGACGGCAGCTTTGGCACCATGGGCCTGGGCGGGGATGAAGGCGCGAGCTTCACCGACAGCGAAGTCGCGGCCATCGAGGAGCACCGCTTCCGAGCGCTGGATTCACTGTACTGGCGCAACGCCGACCTCGATTTCGACGATGTTCGAACGCTGATCATGAGCCTTGAGGCCAAGAGCGAGGACCCGCTGCTGCGCGCGGCGCCCGAAGCGATCGACCTCGCCGTGCTCAAGCTGCTCGCCCAGGATCCGGCGTTGGCGGTGCGCCGGGAAGTCCAGGCGCGGCGGCTGTGGGCGGTGTGCGGCCTGCCCGATTTCCGCAAGGTCGGGCCGATGCACCACGCGCGCATGGTCCGCCGATTGTTCAGCTACA
>JARXKO010000164.1 GCA_030271595.1 Pseudomonadota bacterium
GTCTGCCTCATCGATATCGATCCGCAAGGCTCGCTCGCCGATTGGTGGAACGAGCGCGAGGCCGACATGCCGGCCTTTGCCCAGACCACCGTCGCCCGCCTTGCAAGCGATCTCGAAGTGCTCCGTCAGCAGGGTTTCCGCCTCGCCGTCATCGATACGCCCCCGGCCATCACCATGGCCATCCAGAGCGTCATCGCCGTGGCCGAACTGATCGTCATCCCGACCCGGCCGAGCCCGCACGATCTGCGCGCCGTCGGCGCCACGGTCGATTTGTGCGACCGCGCCGGCAAGCCGCTTTTGTTCGTCGTCAACGGCGCCACTCCCAAGGCCAAGATCACCTACGAAGCCGCGGTCGCGCTGTCTCAGCACGGCACCGTCGCCCCAGTCACCTGTCACCACCGCACGGATTTCGCGGCCTCGATGATCGACGGGCGGACGGTCATGGAAATCGATCCGCAGGGCCGCTCGGCGCGCGAAATCACCGAGCTGTGGGACTATATTTCCGACCGCCTCGAAAAGAATTTCCGCCGCACCGTATTTTCGGCCCCAGGCCAATCGCAAGGCGCCCAGCCCGCCAGTCCGCGTCCAGTCGGCGGCTTCGGGCGCCGGGTCGTCGGCCAGTAAGGGGGCCCGGCCGTGAGCGAACCCAAACCCTTTGCGTCTTTGTCTTCAGGACTGCTCGCCCGCAAGGGCGCGGCCCGCCCGGCGATGCGCCCGCAAGGCTTCGGCCAAAGCGTCGCCGGTCTCGAGGATCTCGGCTGGAACGACATGGGCTTCGAAGCGCCCAAGGCGGCGTCGGCGCCGCGCGATGAGGAACACGATGCGTTCGGCGAGGAAATCGTCGACCATCCGCGCTCGTCGCACCGCTCCGGACTGACCCCGATCGAATCGCCGGTCCATGGCCAGCAGGCCGAAATCGCCGGACGTTTCGCCGAAGCCAATCAGGCCGCTGATCAGGAGGAAGGCGAATTCGACGAGGATGATGACGATTTCTCGGAGGCGGTCGAGGCCGATCACTCCGAACCCGAAGCCGACATGGAAGACGAAGCTGCGGCGCCGAGCGCCGTCGAATACCCGCCGGTCGTGGCATTCAAGAAGGTGCCGGTCCTGTTCGCCGACCCATCTGTCGAGGAATTTGCCGAACCCGAGTTCGAGGTGCCGGCGGAAGCGCGCGCGCAAGCCGTCACCGCGCCGCGCCGCCTCACCAGGCAGCGCTCCGCTCCCGGGCTCAAGGACAAGGCCGCTTTCACCCTTCGGCTCGATCAGGCCCGCCATCTCAAGCTTCGGCTGGCCTGCGCGGTTCACGGCCGATCGGCGCAAATGATCGTCACCGACGCGCTCGATCAATTGCTGACTGCAATGCCCGAACTCGAAGCCATGGCCGAAAAAGCCAAACGCAAAGGATTCTAGGATGTCGACGCGCTCCCGCCTCTACGCCGCCATTTCCGCGCTTGCCGTGGCAAGCACGCTCAGCGCCTGCGCTGCGATCGGAAGCGGCAACCGGCTGTCGCGCGCCTCCGACTATCGCAACAAGAATGTGGATACCGGACTCGCCACCAGGGCGATTGCCGCGCTCAACGGCAACGACTCGGCCGGCGCGATCGACCTCGCCCAACGCGCGGTCGCCAAAACCCCGACCGACGCCGGCTTCCGGGCGCTCCTCGGCAATGCCTATTTCGCGGCCGGCCGGTTCGCCTCGGCCGAGCAGTCGTTCAAGGATTCGCTGTCGCTCTATTCCAGCCAGCCGCAGGTCATGCTCAAGCTCGCTTTGGTCGAAATCGCGCAGGGCAAGACCAGCGACGCTCTCGCCTTCCTCGATGTCGCGCGCTCGGCGCTCGATCCCGCCGATTACGGCCTTGCGCTGGCCCTGGCCGGGCGCCCCGGCGATGCCATTCCGGTGCTCCGCGAGGCCGCCGGTTCGACCCGCTCCGACGCTCGCGTCCGTCAGAA
Source organism: Pseudomonadota bacterium (assembly GCA_030271595.1). Classification (GTDB taxonomy): domain Bacteria; phylum Pseudomonadota; class Alphaproteobacteria; order Sphingomonadales; family Sphingomonadaceae; genus Sphingomicrobium. The sequence continues at coordinate 1,951 of JARXKO010000164.1, forward strand.
CCTGGCGCTTGCCTATGCGCTGGCCGGCGACTGGACCAATGCCCGAGTGGTCGCCTCGCAGGACGTGGCGCCGGCCGAACTCGATGCGAGAATCCAGGGCTGGATGCAATTCGCCGGCGGCAGCAAACCTGCCCAGCAGGTCGCCATGCTCGTCGGTGTAACGCCGGCAGCGGCCGATCCGGGTGAGCCGGTTCAGCTGGCGCTGGTCAAATCCGATACCCAGGTGGCGGCGGTCGAACCAGTGGTCGCGCCGGCCCCAGCGCCGGCGCCCGCTCCCGCACCTTATTACGCCCCGCCACCGGTTGAGGCCGAAGCGCCGGCCACCGCGCCGCTGGTCGCCGCCGCGGTCCCGCAGCAAGTGCCGCAAGTCGGATCGCTTACCGCGAAGCTACCGCCGGTCGCCGCCCCGGCTATCGTCGAGGCCGCGCCGACTTATGTCCCCCCGCCGGTGGCGCCGCAGGATTTCCCTTATGTCGAGGTCAAGCGCCATCCGAAGAAGGCCAGGCTCGTAATCGCCGCCGCCCCCTCGGTTCAAGCGCCGGTTCACCAAGCCGTTCTCCACACCGGCAAGTCGACCACGGTCCTCCAGCTCGGTGCATACGCCTCGTCGGCGCGGGTGCTCGCCGCCTGGACCGCTGCCGCGCGCCGCCACAGCGGCTTGCGCAATTACGCCCCGGTCAGCGCTCGCTTCGTCAGCGCCAGCGGCCCGGTCTATCGCCTGTCGGTCCGGGGTTTTTCCAGCCCGGCCGAGGCAAGCATGTTGTGCAATTCGCTCAAGCGGTCGGGCGGCACCTGCTTCGTTCGCACCGTGGCCGGCGACCGGCCGATGGAACTCGCGTCGCGCTAATTCGTCGGGCCGACCATTAATTCAAGGCACGCCATTCGCGTCGCTACGCCCATTTCGACCTGAAGCGTGATCAGCGAGCGCTCCGCATCGTCGGCGATCGCGCCGTCGATCTCGTCTCCGCGGTTGATCGGCCCCGGGTGCATCACCAGCGCTCCTGGCGCCGCATTCGCGAGGCGCTTGGCGGTGAGCCCGTAGAGCTCAAGATATTCCCCCGGCGCATCGCCGAACTCGCTGTCGAGCCGCTCGCGCTGGACGCGCAGCATCATGACCACGTCGGCGCCGGTTATGGCCTCGTCGACCGTCATCGCCGGAGCGCCGTCGGGCATCAGCTCGGGCGGTCCGGCGAGCCTGACTTCAGCACCTAGTCGGGGCAATAGCTTGGCGTTCGAGCGGGCCACCCGGCTGTGCCTGATGTCACCGCAGATCGCGATGTTGACGCCGCCGAGCTTGCCCAGCTTGTGCTGCAGGCTCGCGGCATCGAGCAGCGCCTGGGTCGGATGCTCGTTGGTGCCGTCGCCGGCATTGATCACCGGCGCCTCCATGATCGCGGCAACCGCATCGGCTGCGCCATTGTCGTGGTGGCGGATGACCAGCACGTCGGGCCGCATCGCGTTCAACGTGTGGGCGGTGTCGCCCAAAGTCTCGCCCTTGTTGACCGAACTTTGGTCGACCGGGAGGGCGACGACCGACGCGCCAAGCCGGTGCGCGGCAGTGGCGAAGCTCATCAACGTCCGGGTCGAATTTTCGTAAAACAGGTTGAACAGGATGCGACCGCTGAGCGCATCGGTTGAACGGCCCGCGCGATTGGCGGCGAAAAAGTGCTGCGACCGATCGAGAATGGTCGCGATCTGGCTGTCGCTGAGCGAATCGATGGAAAGAAGGTCCACGAACTCGGTCCCTATTGCGGCGGCGGCAGATTGGCCAGCGCGTCGATCGCGCCCTGCAGGATATGGGCGGC
>JARXKO010000165.1 GCA_030271595.1 Pseudomonadota bacterium
CCCCGTCGCACATCGCCGGCGTGCCACCCGCGACCTGCGCGGTGGCGCCGACCTCCCGTGCGAAAATCTTCATCTGCTCGGGGTAGCGGCCGTAGGGCTGATGCGCCGACAGCATGTCGTTAAAGGCTGTAACGATCGCGAGGTTGGGTCCGCGGTTGTGGCGGATTGCGTTCTTGTCTTCGGCAGCGGCGGCAAAACCGTGGGCGAAGTTGCCGCACGACAGCCGCGGTCGCTCCGGGCCCTTGGCGGCTTCGCGATCGATCAGGTCGAGGTAGCGGCGGCGGCGTTCGACGGAGCGTTTGCGGATCCGTTCGGTGACCGCAGCGACGCGCCGATCAAGGCCCATTATGCCAGTGCCTTCCGTCGCGTTCGATCAGCTGATCCGCTTCGGACGGCCCCCAGCTGCCGGCGGGATAGGGTGCAGGCTTCAAGCCGGCTTCGGCCCAGGCGGCGCGGATGCCGTCGATCCAGGTCCATTGCGCTTCGACCTCATCGCGCCGTACGAACAGGGTCGGATTGCCCTCGATCAGGTCGAGCAGCAGCCGCTCATAAGCGATCCGTCGGCGGTGATCGGCGAAGGCATTGGCGAGGCCGACGTCGAGCGGCACTTCGCGCAGCCGCAATCCATCGCGGTCGAGACCGGGAGTCTTGGCCATCACCAGCAGGCGGATATTTTCGTCCGGCTGGATCGAAATGACCAGCTTATTGGGCACGGTACGGGCGCCTCGATGGGCAAACATAGAGTGGGGTATTCTTTTGAACTGAATGAAGATTTCCGTTTCGCGCTCGGCCAGGCGCTTGCCGGTCCGCAGGTAGAAAGGCACGTTGGCCCAGCGCCAATTGTCAATCTGCGCCTTCAACGCGACATAGGTTTCGGTCTCCGACGGACGGCCAAGGTCGTCGCTATAGGACCCACTGCCGCTTTGCGTGCCGGCATATTGGCCGGTGACGCAATTGTGTTTGACCGTGGCCGCGGCGATCGGTCGAAGCGAGCGCAGGACCTTGACCTTTTCGTCGCGAATTTCGGTAGCGTCGAAATCGGCCGGCGGCTCCATTGCCACCAGCGCGAGCAGCTGGAGCATATGGTTCTGGACCATGTCGCGAAGCGCGCCGGTGCCGTCGTAATAGTCGCCGCGCTGCTCAAGCCCGACCGTTTCCGCGACCGTGATCTGGACGTGGTCGATATGGGTCGCATTCCACAACGGCTCAAACAGCGAATTGGCAAAGCGCAGTGCAAGCAGGTTCTGAACCGTTTCCTTGCCCAGATAATGGTCGATCCGGAAGGTCCTCTCCTCGGGATAGGCAAGGGCGATCGCGCCGTTGATCTCGCGGCTTGAGGCAAGGTCGGTGCCAAGCGGCTTCTCAAGCGCCATGCGGACCTTGTTGGAGGTAAGCCCAGCGTGCTCGAGGCCGTCGATCGCCGCCTTGAACAGCGACGGCGCAGTCGACAGGTAAATCGCCACCCCCGCATGGTCATCGTCGACCAGCGTGGTGAGTTTTTCAAAATCCGCGGGCCGGGTGATGTCGAGCGGGACGTAATGAAGGCGCTCGAGGAACCGGTCGGCGCGGTCCGCCTCAAAAAAGCCTTGTGGCAAGTGATCGACCAAGGCCGCCCGCGCATGCTTCCGGAAGGCCTCGTCATCGAGCTCGGTCCGGGCTGTCCCGATGATCTTGAGGTCGGCGGGCAACAGACCATCGAAGTCGAGCGCGTAGAGCGACGGGAGGAGCATTCGGGCCGCAAGGTCGCCAGTCGCTCCAAATAGCACCAAGGATGAAATGTCATTCGGAGTTTTGGCCATGAGCCCTGCTACTGTTCCCCGCGCAGCGACGCAAAGAAAGAAATATTGCCAAATTTAGCGCCGAGGTTGTGCTCCTTGCGGAGGGCCATCTTGGGGAACGGTCGGCTAGTCCGCAGTTTGCCTTGTTGATCACCGCGGCCTGCTAGCCGATGATCGCAGGATTGGGTGTTTACGCGCGGCGACCGGCAGCCGATGAGGGGGAAAGAAAATCATCCGATCGGAAATCGCTATCGAGTTTCTTGAATATCCCACAGTCGAGGCGCTAGCGGAGGCCGCGGCGCGGGATGTTGCGGCGATCATCGAGGACCGGGTGGCGGCAAGCGGCACTGCGCTTATCGCCTTGCCTGGCGGAAGCACTCCACGGCCAATCTTTGAACGGCTGGCCAAGGCTGACGTGCCCTGGACCAAGGTGACGATCATTCCCGGTGACGACCGGCTGGTGTCCGGTGACAGCGCGCTGAGCAATGTCGCCGAACTGGCCCGGGCGTTTTCGTCCACGGGAGCGAATATTGTTTCCCTGTTCGACTACACCGACGATTATCGCGCCGCCGGCAACCAGGCCGACAAGAGGCTCCACGCAATCAGCTGGCCGCCCGACCTGGTGTGGCTTGGCATGGGCACGGATGGGCATACCGCATCGATTTTTCCCGGCCCTGACCTCAACCAAGCACTGAATGGCCCGGCAGACCGACGGGCAATCGGAGTCATGCCCGATCCCCTTCCAGCCGAGGCTCCGGTGCCGCGCGTTTCATTGACCAGGTCCGCCATCCTGTCGGCAAGGTTTCTAATGGTGACGCTTCGCGGCGAGCAAAAGCGCGACCTTATCAAAGAGGCGATTGCGCAGGGTCCCGAGTCGGAGCTTCCAATCGGCCGAGTGCTCGCCGGGGCCGGGCAAAAGGTTCAAATCTACTGCTGTCCTTGATGGTCAATCAGAATATGACGCTGGCGCTCTTCCACAGCATGAAGGCCGCAACGGCGAAGATCATTGCCGCAAAGATGGTGGTCAGGTGACCGGCGCCGGACAATCGTTTGGCGAATTTGGCGCCGAGCATGCTTCCGATCAGTCCGCCGCCAATGAATACCGCAGCAAGCGGCCAGTTCACCAGTCCGGACCATGCATAATTCAGCGCGGTGGTCAGTCCGAAGGCGGTGACTGCGATCAGACTGGTCCCCACCGCGTTGATCATCACCATATTTGTCGACGCGACCAGGCCGGGCACGATCAGGAACCCGCCGCCAATTCCAAAAAAGCCCGAAAACATACCTGTGCCGAGCCCATAGCCAAGGACTTTTGGCGCATTGGTGCGCTGGCATCTGGCGTCTCTGTCACCGACGTTCTTGCGTCTCCGCAACATCAGCACGCCGACGATGATCATTACGATTGCGAACAGAAACAGCAGCCTCTGTCCATCGACTGCTTTGCCGGCGGAAGAGCCGACGTACGCGCCGATCACGCCCGAGACCGCGTACATGATGCCGCAACGCCAGTTGACGCTGCGGTGGCGCGCATGGTTGAACAGGCCCAGCGCCGCATTGAGCGCCACGGCCAGCGCGCTGGTGCCGATCGCGACATGCGGGTTCTTGACACCGACGACATAGACCATCAGCGGAACGGCGAGAATCGACCCGCCACCGCCAACCAGCCCGAGCGAGAAGCCAACGAGCGCGCCTGAGAAGACGCCAAGCGCGTAGTGGAGCGTGTCGAGCACTGCGAGTCAGGGCCTGGATGCCTTGGGCCACTGCCCGTGCGAGGGCCGCGCGTAGCGCAAGCCTGTCACGATCGCGGCGGGTTCGGCAGCCGGCATTACCACCCGGGACTCACGCCTTGCCATCGTCCTGTTCCAGCCGGTGGATGACCCGCGCCAGGCGATTGCGCACTTCTTCCGCCGCCTCGAGCAAGGCCGGGTTGTCGATGGCCTGCATTGAGGCGACCGGGTTTATGGCCGCGACTTCA
>JARXKO010000166.1 GCA_030271595.1 Pseudomonadota bacterium
AGCCGCGCCGAATCGAGGTTGCGGATCGCCGCCTGGGTCGGGATCAGCACCTTGCCGCCCAAATGGCCGCATTTCTTCTCGCTCGCCAATTGATCCTCGAAATGGACCCCGGCGACCCCGGCCTCGATATAGGCCTTCATGATCTCGAAGCAGTTCAAAGGTCCGCCGAAGCCGGCCTCGGCGTCGGCGACGATCGGCGCAAACCAGTCGCGCTTGGCGCCGCCTTCCAAATGCTCGACCTGGTCGGCGCGAGCGAGGGTGCGGTTGATTTTCCTGGCCAGCTCAGGACCGGTATTGGCGGGATAAAGCGATTGGTCGGGATACATCGCGCCGGCGGTGTTGGCGTCGGCCGCGGCCTGCCAGCCGGACAGATAGATGGCGTCAAGCCCGGCGCGGACCTGCTGCATCGCCTGGTTGCCGCTCATCGCGCCAAGCGCGCGCACTGGCGCTCGGCCCTTGAGCAATTCCCACAGCCTCAGCGCCCCGCGCCGGGCAAGCGTATGCTCAATCGGAAAGGAGCCGCGCAGCTTGAGTACGTCCTCAGCCGAATAGGGCCGCGCAATGCCGTCGAAGCGGCCGGTCGGGGCGCTTATGACCTGGTCAAAACTTGTCATCCAAAAGTCCCTTCGCGTGGCTGCGTTGCTGAGTCGCGAGGGAACAGCAAAGGGCGTGATGACGCATCGGCAAAAAGCGTCGTCTTGTCATGATTTGACTTGAGCTTCGTGACGCGAATTGACAATCTGCTGATTATGTCCGCGACCAAACTGTTCCTTGGCCACCGTCTACGCCGCCTTCGCCGCGACCAGCTGCTGTCGCAAACCGACATGGCGGCGACGCTTGGCATCAGCCCGAGCTATCTCAACCACCTCGAGCGCAACCAGCGGCCGGTGACCGCCGCACTGCTTCTCAAACTGACAGAGATTTACGAGATCGACGTCCGCTCCTTCGCTTCGGGCGGCGGAGTCCGCACCGGCCCCGACGAGCTTGCCGAGATTTTCAGCGACACCCTGCTCAGCGACTTGGGCGTACCCCGCTACGAACTTGCCGACCTTGCCCATAACGCCCCGGCGGTGGCGGATTCGATCGCCCGGCTGTACGCCGCGTTGCAAGAGGCGGTGCGCAACCCGAGCCTGAGCGATGGCGGCGACGCGCGCGGGCTCGTGACACCCGAAAATTGGGTGCGCGATTATATCCAGCAGCACCGCAATCATTACCCCGAGCTTGAGGCTTGCGCCGAAACGCTCGGCGGCGCCTTGAGCGACCCGCTGTCGATGGCCGAGCCGATGCGGCGGCGGCTCAAGGACGCCTGGCGAATCGATGCGCGGGTGGTGCCGCAGTCGGAGCTCGGTAACCTCAGCCAGCAGTACGACTCCGACCGCCGCCTGTTCCTGATGTCGTCGCAGCTGCGCGCCGAGAATCGCACCTTCGCGCTCGCTTACCAGCTGGCCCTGACCGAATTCGCGAGCGTGCTCGAGCGCATGGTCGCCGAGGCCGCACCGCCCGACGAGGGCATTGCGCAATTGCTCCACATGAGTCTCGCCAATTACGCCGCGGGGGCGATCATGATGCCCTATGGCCGCTTCCTCAAGTCGTGCGAGGAGATGCAGTATTCGATCGACCGGTTGTGCGGGGAGTTTGGCGCCAATGTCGAGCAGGTCGCGCATCGCTTCACCACGCTCAGCCGCCCCGGCGCCCGCGGAGTGCCGTTCTTCATGCTCCGGGTTGATCCCGCCGGCAACATCTCCAAGCGCTACGCCGGCGACCAATTTCCGTTCTCGCGCTTCGGCGGAACGTGCCCGCGGTGGAACCTCCACGCCGCCTTCCAGGCTGCGGGCCAGGTCGTTACCCAGCTGATCGAGACCCCCGACGGCCAGCGCTATTTCACCGTTGCGCGGACGATCGAGCGGCCGATCAAGACCGATCTGTCGGGCGGCCTGCTGGCGATCGGGCTCGGCTGCGACGTTCGCCATGCGCACAAATTGTCGTGCGCCGAAGGCTATGACCTCGCCAATGCCAAGGTCACGCCGGTCGGCCCCGCCTGCGCCATCTGCCCCCGGCTCGATTGCGGCTATCGCGCCAACGCCCCGGCCGGGCGGATGCTCGCGGTCGATCGTATGCAGAAGACGATTTCGCCTTACCCGTTCGTCGCGGCCTGACCGTTGGGATCAGGGCGCGACCGGTTCGCGCTCGAGGCGTTGGCGCTCCCAGTCGGCGAGGTTGGCCGCGGCGTCATAAGTGGATTGCAGGAAGCGGGTCAGCTCGGCGCCTGGATCGCCGGCGCGCCGCACCGCTTCATAAGCGAGCGTAAACTCGCCGAGGCCTTCGTCGAATTTCGCTCCGCCGGGCGCCACCTTCGCCGCGCGGAAGCCCGCCGGCTCGGGATAGGCGTAACTGTAAAACACCGGTTCGACCGCCATCGCCGCATTGCCCGGCCAGAACCCCGCGCTCGACACTTCCTGGCTATAGGCCTCGCGCGCGATGCGGTCGGGCAGGCCGGGGACACCGCCCGGGTGTGGCGGCGCCGAGCGGCCCGAAAAGCGGGTCACCGCGAGGTCGAAGCTGCCCCAGAAGAAATGGACCGGGCTCGACTTGCCGGTGAAGCCGGCACGGAAGCGTTCGAACAGCGGCACGACCCGCGACAGCATGCCGTGGAACGTCTCGGCGCTGCCGCGGCGGTAAGCACGCGCCTCCCGGTCCTCGGCGAAGGGGATAGCGTCGGGGATTTCGCTCGGCGTGCCGTTGAACCGGCTCGGCAGTCGCTGGCGGTCGAGCATGGTAATGACGTCATGGTGAAGCTCGGCAATGCTCATCCCGTCGCGAAAGGGAACGAGGTCGCGGGTGCCGTCGCTGACGTGAAGCGCGAGGCCGTGCCCGCACAGATCGACCAGTAAAGAAAAGGTGCGGCCGTCGCTGCAGGCGATCGGCGCGGTGGTCAGCCCCTCGCCCACCAGATGCAGGGCCACGTGCCAGCCGTGATTGACCCACGGCGCATAAGCGACCCGCATCTTGCCCGGCATTTGGCTCGCCAGGTGGAGGAAGGCGATCGTCGGCCAGTCCCGCTCAACCTCGAACCGCGGCCAACTTTCCGCCATTGCCGTCCCTTCTTGCGCTTGGCACCGCTTGCCTGCTTAAGGCCGTCAACCGACCCACCCAAGGATTATTCGTGAGCGACGATTCGACCCAGCAGGCCTTGATCGGTCAAATCGGCGGCGCCGGCGACCTCGCCGCGCTCGAGCAGCTTCGGATTGCGGCGCTCGGCAAATCGGGCGCGATCACGGCGCTGCTCAAGTCGCTGGGTGCGATGGACCCGGAGACTCGAGCGATCGAAGGACCGAAAATTCACGCGCTGCGCGAAGCGGTCAGCGACGCGCTGGTATCGCGCAAGGCGGCGCTCGAAAATGCCGAGCTCGACCGCAAGCTGGCGACCGAGACGCTAGACCTGACCCTGCCCGCGCCCGACCGGCCGGTGGGGAGCGTCCATCCGATCAGCCAGGTCATGGATGAGCTAGCGGAGATTTTCGCCGATCTCGGTTTCGCCGTCGCCGAGGGGCCGGAGATCGAGAGCCAATGGTATAATTTCAGCGCCCTCAACATGCCCGAGAATCATCCGGCGCGGGCCATGCAGGACACCTTTTACCTCGAGCGGCAGGACGGCGAGGACGAAGCGAAGGTGCTGCGCACCCACACCTCCCCGGTGCAGATCCG
>JARXKO010000167.1 GCA_030271595.1 Pseudomonadota bacterium
ACCCGCGACCTCCGGCGTGACAGGCCGGCGCTCTAACCAACTGAGCTACACCCGCTCCTAAGCGTGGGCGGGCACCTAGGTGGCGGGCTTTTTGGTGTCAACCATGGCGGGCCCCATTTCGCGCCGTTCATCGCTTTCTTCTTCATCGGCGTCGCCGACATGGGTCAGGGTCCCGCGTTCGAACAGGAACCCGGCGATATCGGGCGTGCCGGCGGCCGAAAACACGGTCTTGAGGATGATCAGCAACGGCACCGCGAGCAGGGCCCCGGTCGTGCCCCATATCCACGACCAGAAGGACAAAGAGATGAGGATCGCGAGCGGGCTCACCTCGAGCTTTTCGCCGACCACCATCGGGGTGAAGAAATTGGCTTCGACCAGGTGCAGCGAGATGAACGCCGCCGGCGGCAGCAGCGCGCTCCACGCATCGGGAAAGGTCATCAACCCGCCGAAGAACAACAGCATCGCCGAGACGATCGGCCCGAGATAGGGGATGTAATTGGCGACCGCGACGATGCCCCCCCACATGATCGGCGATTCCATGCCGAGGAACCACAGGATCAGCGCGGTCAGCGCGCCGAGCCCGAGATTGATGAGGGTAATGGTGCCGATATAGGTCGAGGTTGCGTCGACCACTTCCTGGATTACCCGGGCGGTGGTCAGCGCTCCCTCATAGCTGCCGCGGCTGACGATGGTGCGCTTGCGCATGCTGGTCCAGCCGGCGAGGAAAAAGAAGATCACAAGCAGCGCGAAAAACAGCTGGATGAGCACGTGCGGCGCGGAGCTGGCGAGGAGGCCGACAGCGGAGTTGGGCGCTTCGATGCGGACGGCGCGGGTCGATCCCTGGCTGACCTGAATCTTGTCGGCGATATGGCTGATATAATTGTCGAGGTTTTTATAGAGGTCGAGGATTGGCTGGAGCGCCGCCCTGACCTTCTCGATGCGCTGCGGGACAAGCGCGATCCAGTTGCTCGCCGGAATGACGATCGTGCCGATGACGAACACCATCGCGGCGATGAAGATGATCACGCACAGCCCCGCGGCAAGCTTGGACGGGACCCCCCGCCGCTCGAAGAATTGAAGCATCGGTACGAGCGCGATGGCGATGACCAATGCCGCAGTAACCGGAAGAAAGAATTCGGCTCCGGCGCGGAACGCAAACGGAAGCCCGACAAGGGTCGCGATTCCGGCGATGAGGACGAGCGAGGCGAGCAGCCGGTCGCGCTTGACCGTAATCCCTTCGGCCAAAGCGACGACGTCCTCGCTCGGCTGGTCGTGGTCGTGGACGGCGGGTGGATTGCGCTCGCGGTTCATGGCGCCGACCATATCGCCCTGCCCCGCGCCCGGCCAGCGCCTTTAATTCGGCGCAAAGGATACGGCCTGGTGCCCCTGGTCCGACTCGAACGGACACTCCTTGCAGAACTCGATTTTGAGTCGAGCGCGTCTACCATTCCGCCACAGGGGCACTGAGCGAAGCCCGCTAGCTAAGCGAGAGCAGCGCCGCAATCAATTGCGCGGCGGCTGGCGGCGGTAACTTAACGCCTCGGCGATGTGGATTCGCCCGACATTTTCGGCGCCCGCAAGGTCGGCGATGGTCCGCGCGACGCGCATCACCCGGTGAAAACCGCGCGCCGACAGCCGCATCGCCGAGGCCGCGTCGGCAAGCAATTTGCGCCCCGGCTCGTCGGGCGTCGCAACCCGGTCGAGCAGCTCGCCATCGGCCTCGGCGTTGGTCCGCACCCCCGAGCCGTTGAAGCGCCGCGACTGGATGTCGCGCGCCGCCGCGACCCGCGCCGCGACTTCGGCGCTGCCTTCGGCCGGCGGCGGCAGGGTGAGGTCGGCGGCGCTGACGCTTGCGACCTCGACATGAAGATCGATGCGATCGAGCAACGGGCCCGAGACTCGCGCCTGATAATCGGCGGCGCAGCGCGGCGCGCGGCTGCACGCCAGCGCCGGGTCGCCGAGATGGCCGCAGCGGCACGGGTTCATCGCCGCGACCAGCTGGACCCGCGCCGGAAAGGTCACGTGGCTGTTCGCACGGGCGACACTGACGCTCCCGGTCTCGAGCGGCTGGCGCAGCGAATCGAGCACCTGGCGCTGGAATTCAGGAAGCTCGTCAAGGAACAACACACCGAGATGCGCGAGGCTGATCTCGCCCGGCCGGACGCGCAGACCGCCGCCGACCAGCGCCGGCATCGAGGCGCTGTGGTGCGGGGCGCGGAACGGCCGGCGGCGGCGGATCTTGCCATCGCTCAGCTCGCCCGCGACCGAGGCGACCATCGACACTTCCAACGCTTCGGACGGCAGCAACGGCGGCAGGATCCCGGGCAGACACGCGGCGAGCAGCGACTTGCCCGCTCCAGGCGGTCCGCTCATCAACAGGTTATGGCCACCGGCAGCGGCGATTTCGAGCGCGCGCTTGGCCACCTCCTGCCCTTTGACCTGGGCGACATCGGGGCCGCCGGTGACCGTTTCGGCCTCGACCGCCGCCGGGCGCGCGACCAGCGCGGTGCCTTTGAGATGAGCAAGCAGCGCCAGCAGATCGGGCGCCGCGACCACATCGAGCTCGCCCGCCCAGGCCGCCTCGCTGCCCTGCGCCGCCGGGCAAATCAGCCCCTTGTCGAGGCCCGAGGCGTGGAGCGCGGCGAACAGCACCCCCGGCGAGGCCGCGATCCGTCCGTCGAGGCTCAATTCCCCGACCACGACATAATCCGCCAGAGTCTCGACGTCGGCGGCACCGATCGCCGCCAGCAGCCCAAGCGCGATCGGCAGATCGTAATGCGATCCTTCCTTGGGCAAATCGGCCGGCGAAAGGTTGACGGTAATGCGCTTGGGCGGAAGCGCGAGGCCGATCGCCGACAACGCCGCCCGGACCCGCTCGCGGCTTTCCGCAACCGCCTTGTCGGGCAGGCCGACGATGATGAAGGCGGGCAGCCCTGGGGACAATTGCACCTGGACCTCGACGGCGCGTGCCTCGAGCCCGAGATAGGCGACGGTGGCGACGGTCGCGCCCATCAGGCCCCGCGCCCCGGACACTCAATGAAGGTCAGGACTCCCCCTAGCTCGGCGAAACCAGCGTAGCGTGGTCGAAGCCGTCCCCGCAAGCCTTGTGCAGGACCGGGGCGGCAACCACATTGCCGCCATGTGGTCGCGCGAACAGTGGCGGAACTTCTTCGACCGGCCGTGGGTCGAATGGGCCATGTTCGCGGGCGGGCTGCTGCTGATCGTCGCCGGTTTCGCACTCGCGCCGCTGCCCGGCCCTGGCGGTATCTTCCTCATCGCTCCGGGCCTGGCGCTGGTGCTCAAGAGCAGCATGTGGGCCAAGCGCCATTATGTCAGGGTCAAGCGGTGGCAGCCGCGGGCCGGGAAATGGCTCGACTGGAGCCTCAGGCGCAAGAGTGCCGCCCGCCGCGATGCGCTGCGCAAGGCCAGGGAAAGTGATGCCCCGGCGTACACCGAAAGCGGCAACGGGAATTGACTTGGGCGGGAGGCTCGACTATCGGCGCGCTCGACAGCGGCTGCCTCAACGGCGGCCCTTTTTCTTAGACTCTGAGGCAATGAGCGATGAAGCGCACCTTCCAGCCAAGCAATCTCGTCCGCGCGCGCCGGCACGGGTTCCGGCACCGCATGGCGACTCCGGGCGGGCGCAAGGTGCTCAACGCGCGCCGCGCCCGCGGCCGGGCCAAGCTCAGCGCCTAATCAC
>JARXKO010000007.1 GCA_030271595.1 Pseudomonadota bacterium
AGACCCTGCTCGCCCGCGCCATCGCGGGGGAAGCGGGCGTGCCGTTCTTCACCATTTCGGGTTCGGACTTCGTCGAGATGTTCGTCGGAGTCGGCGCCAGCCGGGTCCGCGACATGTTCGAACAGGCCAAGAAATCGGCCCCGTGCATCGTCTTCATCGACGAGATCGACGCGGTCGGCCGCCATCGCGGCGCGGGGCTCGGCAACGGCAATGACGAGCGCGAGCAGACGCTCAACCAGCTCCTGGTCGAAATGGACGGGTTCGAGGCTAACGAAGGCATCATCATCATCGCCGCGACCAACCGCCCCGATGTGCTCGATCCGGCCTTGCTCCGTCCCGGCCGCTTCGACCGCCAGGTTATCGTCCCGCGCCCCGACATCGATGGCCGCGAGCAGATCCTAGCCGTGCACATGAAGAAGGTCCCGCTCGCGCCCGATGTCGAACCGCGCGTGATCGCCCGCGGGACGCCCGGCTTTTCCGGCGCCGACCTCGCCAACCTCGTCAACGAAGCCGCGCTGCTTGCGGCGCGCAAGGGCAAGCGCCTGGTCGCGATGAGCGAGTTCGAGGAGGCCAAGGACAAGGTCATGATGGGCACCGAGCGCAAGTCCATGGTCATGACCGAGGACGAGAAAAGGATGACTGCGTTCCACGAGGCTGGTCACGCCATCGTGGCGCTTCATGAGCCGGCGTCGGATCCGATTCACAAGGCGACGATCATTCCCCGCGGCCGCGCGCTCGGCATGGTCATGCGCCTGCCCGAACGCGACAATTACAGTTATCACCGCGACAAAATGTACGCCAACCTCGCGGTGTCGATGGGCGGCCGGGTCGCCGAGGAAGTCGTGTTCGGCTATGACAAGGTCAGCTCGGGGGCGTCGTCGGACATCAGCTACGCGACCGGACTTGCCCGCGACATGGTCACCCGCTGGGGCATGTCTGACGAGCTTGGGCCGCTTCAATATGCCGAAGCCGACGAGGAAGTGTTCCTCGGCTATTCGGTCAACCGCCAGAAGAACATGTCGAATGAAACCGCCCAGGCGATCGACAAGGAAATCCGCCGCATCGTCGAGGCCGGGTACGAACGGGCCAAGACCGTGCTGACCGAGTTTCGCGCCGAACTCGAGACTTTGGCCAAGGCGCTGCTCGAATATGAGACCCTGTCGGGTGACGAGATCAAGCGCGTGCTCCTCGGCGAGGCTATCGACCGCGGCGGCTCCTCGACTCCCTCGCTGCCCGCTGCCGGCTCATCGATCCCCAAGGCCAAACGGCCAAAGCCTGGAATCGGCGGGCCCGCCGCAGCCGGCGCCTAGAGGCTTGTCAGAAGAGCGTTAATTGCTAGCTTGCCCCGCTGGCGCGCGGACCTTGCGCCATTGGGGAGAGAAATTTGCACCGCTTGCGCCGCGCCGCCGTCGCCGTGACTTTGCTGTGTTCGGTGGCGAGCGCCGCCGCCCCGGCATTGGCCCAGCACATGAACGCCGAATCCTTTTACCAGCGCGCGATCGCGCTCAAGAAAAAGGGCGCCTTGGCGATGTTTTCGGTCGGTGAAATCAAGGCCCTGCTGAAGGAGGTCAAGGCGGCCGGGCTGTTGGTCAAGCAGACCCGATTGGCGGCGGAACAGGGCGGTCACCACGGCCGTTATTGCCCGCCCGTTGGAGCGAAGCGGATGGATTCCAACGAATATCTGTCCGCGCTTGGGGCGATTCCACTGGCCGAGCGCAAGACGATCGACCTGGTCGAAGCGACCACCCGGATGATGGAGCGCAAATTTCCCTGCAAGGTCTAGGCGGCGATTCCGGCGACGATGATCGCGAAGAGGGCCGCCGCGACGAACGCGAAAATGGTCAGCAGCAGCGCCCGCCACAACGCCCCCAGCCAGGTCAGTCCGTAGGTTCCCTGGAGCTGACGATACATGTGGACCGGGGGCAGAAAGAGAAGGAATCCGCCGATGGCGGCAAGGCCAACCATCCCCAGCAATGCTGCGGCCACCACCAGGAGCGTCATGAACGACAGGGAATAGGTGACGAAGATGATATGGTCGTAGACCCGAAACCGGCGGCTGAAGGGAAACAGCAACCACAGGAACGGCACCGAGAGCGGGATCAGCAGCCAGCTATATTTGTAGGCGCCGCTCTTGAGCTTGTAGATTAGCAGGTCGGGATTCTGCTTGGCGCGGGCAATGGCGGAATCCAACCACGCATTGCCGGTCCTCGGCGTGCGGATGACCGGCGTTGTGGATCCATTCTGGTCCTTCGCTGCGCCATTGGCTGTGTTCAACGATGCGGCGACCAGGCGCTCGGTCGAAAGATCGCTTTCAACAGACGCAATCCTGGAGTCGAAAGCAGCGGTTGGACGGCCGGCAGCAACCGCCGCCGCGCGCTCGCGCGTCAGACTGGCGAGCCGCTGCTCGTCCTTGGCGATGGACGTAGCGAGTTCGGTACGGCTTCGCGTCGAGCCGACGGTGTTGCCCAATCCGAGCGACGCGCCGAGCACCGCGAACATCAGAAACACCGAGAACAGGAACAAGGCGATGGGCGAGACAAAGCTTGCCCGCTGGCCGTCGATATAGCGGCGGGTGAGATCGCCCGGCAGCCACGCCAGCAACGGCAATGTCCGCCAGATCTTGCCTTCGAAGTGGAGCACGCCGTGGAGCAGATCGTGAAAGAAAGCCGCGAGCGTGCGGTGGACATTCGCCTCCTGGCCGCATTGATGGCAATAGGGGCCGCTCAGCGGGGCCCCGCAATTGAGGCACGTGCCCCCGGTGGCATGGCCTCCGGCTTCCCCCGTCCGGGGCTCGACCGCGTGGCCGAGAATCCCGCCGGTCACGACATCGCCAAGCGATTCCAGATTGCCCATGCCCTCTCCCGGTTCGAGCGGCGAGCATAGAAGGCTGTCGAAGGCCGTGCTAGCACTTGCGCGCATGGCGCTCATTGGCCTCCTCGGCGGGTCGTTCAACCCGGCCCATCGCGGGCATCGCCGGCTCAGCCTGGCGGCGCGTCGAGCGCTTGGGCTGGACGAGATCTGGTGGCTGGTGTCACCCGGCAACCCGCTCAAGTCCTCCGCCCCCGACATGGCGCCGTTCGACGCCCGCATGGCCTCTGCCAAAGCGCTGGCGCGGCGTGCGCCGATCCGGGTGTCCGATGCGGAACAGCGGTTCGGCACGGTCTATACGGTGGACACGGTACGGCGGCTGCAATCTGTATACCCGCAACACCATTTCATCTGGTTGCTTGGAAGCGACACACTGCCAAATTTTCACAAATGGCGTGATTGGAGGGGCTTAGCGCGCATTGTGCCGATTGCGGTCCTGCCCCGGGCAGGTTATGATCGTACTGCCCATGCGGCTCGCGCGATGGGCTGGCTGCGGCGGTTCGTCCATCCGTCCAGTCAGGCGATTAGCTGGACGGAGTGGAGTGCACCGGCGATCTTTTTCCTTCGCCTGCCGCAAGACCCCACGTCCGCTACCGCCATCCGCGCGAACAACCCACATTGGCATCGTCGGCCGTCCGCGATTGAATCGCATTCGAGGCACCTGGCGAAACCAATTTCCGTTAGGAATCGACTTGAATCCACGTCCCGCTGAGACCGCCGGCAAGGCCGGCAAGGCAGGTCGCCCGCCAATCGCCGTCGACCAGATCCACAAGATCGTGCTGCAATCGCTCGACGACGACCAGGCGCAGGAAGTGGTCTCGATCCCGCTCGCCGGAAAGTCCAATATCGCCGATCATATGGTGATCGCGTCGGGCCGCTCGACCCGCCAGGTGGCGTCGATGGCGGCCAAATTGGCCGACCGCATCAAGCAGCAAACGGGTCTTATCGCACGGATCGAGGGCCTGCCCGCGGCCGACTGGGTGCTGATCGACGCCAATGACGTCATCGTCCACATCTTCCGCCCCGAAGTAAGAAATTTTTACAATTTGGAGAGAATGTGGTCTTTTGGGGACGACGACAACAAAAGCGCTTCGGCGCGCGGGTGATTGATGAAGCTTCGTTCGACCATCTTGCTGTCACTATTGGCGCTGTGCTTCGCGCAGCCGGCAGGCGCGGCATCGACGCCGAGCCTGAGTGCGCTTGAGCAGCAGCTCAATTACATGGTCGCCGCCAAATCCGCCGATGTCGGCATTGCGGCGCTCGACCTCAACTCCGGCGAAAGCATCAACGTCAAGGGCCTGACCCCGTTTCCGATGGCGAGCACGGTCAAGATCGCGGTTGCCGCGGCCTATCTGAGCCAGGTCGATCACGGCCGCCGCTCGATGCTCGACACGATTGGCAACGAACGCGCCCGCGACCTCATGGGCAAGATGCTCATTCACAGCGACAATCGCGCCACCGACAAATTGATCAAGGATCTCGGCGGCCCGACGGCAATCCAGGACTGGCTCAACTTCCACGGCTTCAACGGCATCCACGTCGACCGTAATATCGCGCAATTGCTGAGCGCCCCGCGCGACTTGTGGGATCGCCGCGATTCTAGCACGCCGCTGGCGATGGTCGAGCTGCTTCGCCGCCTCGATCGCGGCAATGTCCTGTCGGCGTCGAGCCGCTCGATCCTGCTCGGTTTCATGAGCCGCTGCGAAACCGGCAAGAACCGCATGAAGGCGCTGCTGCCGGAGGGCACTTTGGTCGAACATAAGACCGGCACCCTCAACGGGCTCAGCGACGACGTCGGTTTTGTCACCCTGCCGGACGGCCGCCGCGTTGCAATCGCGATCTTTACCCGCGGCGGGAGCGACCGCCCGCGCACCATCGCCGAGACCGCGCGCGCGCTCTACGACGGCTTCCGCTCGGTCATGACCTGGTCGTTCAGCCCGGTCCCAGCCACCCGCTAGTGCTCCTCCACATCATTGCGCGAGGCAAGATCGGACGCTCGAGCGAGGCCGATCTGGTCGACCGCTATCTGAAACGCATTGCCTGGCCGACCAAGGTCACGGAGCTGCCCGACGGCGGAGGTAGCGCGCCGCCTCCCGACCGTTCGAGCGTCACAATCCTGCTCGATGAGCGTGGCGAGAGTCTCAGTTCGATCGATCTGGCCAAAAGGATCGAAACCTGGCGCGACGGCGGCAAACGCGAAGCGCGGTTTGTAATCGGCGCCGCCGACGGGCATTCGGAAGGCGAGCGCTCGGCCGCGGATCTGCTGCTGTCGTTCGGCGCCGCGACCTGGCCACATCTGCTTGCCCGCGCGATGCTCGCCGAGCAATTATTCCGCGCCACCTCGATCCTTGCCAATCACCCCTATCACCGCGAAGGCTGAGGGGGATGCGGGCACTGTACCTGGCCTTTGCGATACCGGCGCTGATCGCCGCCAGCGTGCCGCTTCGCCCGGCCGCCCCGTTGCTCGACGACGAGGTCAAGGCGGCCCGTGCCGATCAAGCCGCGGCCGAGGCCGAGTCGAAGCGGCTCGACCTGATCGCGGCCAGTGCCAAGGGCGCCGCCGATCGGCTCGCCGCGCAGCAAGCGGCTGCAGCGCAAGCGATCGACGCCGCCGAAGCGCGGATAACCGCCACTCAAACCGAGCTTCGCCTGGCTTCAGCCCGGCTTGACCAGTTCCGGGTTGCGCGCGCCGTTGCCCAACGGCCGGTGTCGGCCCTGCTCGCCGGTCTGGCGATGATGGGCGAGCGGCCGCCGATCCTTGTCCTCGCCGACCGCGGCGGGATCGACGAGCTGGTCAAGACCAGGATCCTGCTTGATTCGACCATGCCGGTGGTCCGGCGCAGGGCGGCCGAGCTCGCCGCCCGGATCGCCAGCGGCCAGCGGATCGAAGCGGCCGCGGCCGACGCTCGGTCGGCACTGCTTGCCGGCCGCCGCGACCTGATTGCCCGTCAGCAGCATTTCGCCGCTCTCGAACACAAAGCCCTGGCGGCCAGCCTCGCCGCAGGGGGCGCCGCGCTGAACGCCGGCGACCGGGTGATTGCCGGGCGCGAAACGCTTGCCGACATGACCGGTTCTGACCGCGCGTCGGCCGCGGCGATTGCTGCCGAGTTGATCGCTGCCGAGCCAGTGCCGGCGAGACCGGGCGCAGCTTCGGGCGCGGCGCCGGAAGCACCATTCGCTTATGATCTGCCGGTCGAGGCGGAGGTCACCCGCGGGCTTGCCGAAATCGACCGCGGCGGAGTCCGCTCGCGCGGGATTGCGCTGGCCGCGCGGCGCGGTTCGCAGCTGACCGTGCCGGCCGACGGCATCGTCCGGTTTGCCGGGCCCTTCCGCGACTATGACGGGGTGGTGATCATCGATCATGGCAATGGCTGGATCAGCCTCATCGTCAACCTCGCGACCCCGCTCCAGGCCGGCGCCGCGGTCCGCCGCGGGGAACCGCTTGGCCGCGCTCTTGGCGAAATCGAGGTCGAATTGTCCCATAATGGGCAACGCGTCTCGCCAGCCATCATCGCAGGTTCATATGATCCTCTGTCAAAGGGCGAAAAAGGCGGTTAAACCGCCCGCCGCCGCCACAAGGACGCGACCCGATGAAGCTCAATCGCAAATACCTCCCGCCCATGACCGTGCTTGCAGCGCTGGCTTTGGTACCAATCGCCAATAGCGCGTTCGCGGCGGTTGACGCGACCGACTATAAAGAACTCGAAAAGTTCATGAGCGTCTATGAGCGGGTCAAGGCCAATTACGTCGACAAGGTCGACGACAAGGCGCTGATCAAAGGCGCGATCGACGGCATGCTGGCGTCGCTCGATCCCCATTCAAGCTATGCCGAGGCGAGCGATTTCGAGCAGTTGAAGGCGACCACCGACGGCAATTACGGCGGCCTTGGCCTGACCGTTTCGATCGAGGACGGGGCGGTCAAGGTGATCGCGCCGACCGAGGACACCCCGGCCTACCGCGCCGGGATCAAGCCCGGCGATTACATCACCCATATCGGCGACGAGCTGGTCTATGGCCTGTCACTCGACGATGCGGTCGCCAAGATGCGCGGCGACCCCGGAACGCCGATCAAGCTGACGATCGTCCGCCCGGGCCGCGACAAGCCGTTCGACGTCACCATCGTCCGCGAACGCATCGAGCTCCACCCGGTCAAGTGGGAGATCAAGGACGGCGTCGGGATCCTCAACATCAACACCTTTTCCGGCAATGTCGCCGATCAGACCAAGTCGGCGTTGCTGGCGATCGACAAGGCCACCGGCGGCAAGCCGCTCGGTTACGTCGTCGATCTGCGGTCCAACCCCGGCGGCCTGCTCGACCAGGCGGTGGATGTCAGTGACGCCTTCCTCGACGGCGGCGAAGTGGTTTCCCAGCGCGGCCGCGAGAAGAGCGACATCGAACGTTATTATGCGCGCCCCGGCGACATGGCTCACGGCCTGCCGGTGATCGTGCTGGTCGATGCCGGGACCGCCTCGGCCTCGGAGATCGTCGCCGGCGCCCTGCAGGATCATCGCCGCGCCCTGATCATGGGCGAAACCAGCTTCGGCAAGGGATCGGTCCAGACCGTGGTCCAGACCGGCCCCGAAGCTGCGCTGAGGCTGACCACGGCCCGCTATTACACGCCTTCTGGCCGCTCGGTTCAGGCAGGCGGGATCGAGCCTGACATTCCTGTCCCGCAGCTGTCGGACAAGGACTACAAGGATCGTCCACGGGTGCGCGAAGCCGACCTCCGCCGTCATTTGCTGGCCCAGGCCAAGGTCGACGACAAGCTGCTTGAGAAAGACGACACGCCCGACCCGCGCTTCACCGCGACCGCCGAGGAGCTCGAGAAAAAGGGCATCAAGGACTTTCAGCTTTATTATGCGATCAACACGCTGAAGCGCCTCGGCGGATCGGCGCCGTCGGCCGCTCCCCAAGGCCAGAAGAAGGGCCGCTAGCCCGGCGATGGCCCAAGCCGCCGCTCAAGACGAAGGCGCGAAGCCGGCGGTTTCGGCGGCGGCGCTTGCGCGACTGATCGCCTTGGTTCTGCCGCTGGCTCTGCTCGGCGGCGCGCTCGGCTCGCAATATATCGGCGGCCTTTACCCGTGCGAGATGTGCTACTGGCAGCGCTGGCCCCACGCCGCCGCGATCCTTCTCGCCATGCTCGCCTTCAGCGGCTCCGCGGAAAGTCCAAGATCGCGCAATTTCACCCTTGGGGCAGCGCTCGCGATCGCGATTTCGGGCATCATCGGGGTTTATCACGCCGGGGTCGAGGCGCGGATATTCGAAGGCTTCACCCAATGCACCGCGCTGGCCAAGGGCGGTTCGACCGCCGATTTGCTCAGGCAGATCACCCACGCCCCGCTGATCCGCTGCGACCAGGTGCAATGGTCGCTGTTCGGCATTTCGATGGCCGGATGGAACGCGATTTTGTCGCTCGGCGGCGCGGCCGCAATCCTCTATCTCACCCGCAAGGGGATGAAGGGGTGAGCGGCTGGCGCCCCGGCGACCGCCGCCCCGACAGCGGCTCGATGCTTCGCGTCGACCAGGCCGGCGAATATGGCGCGACCCGCATCTATGCCGGTCAGCTCGCCGTGCTTCGGCCGAGTTCCGCAAATGCCAAATTAATCCAGCGCATGGCGGCGCAGGAGCAGCGCCATCTCAAGCGCTTCGACAGGCTGCTGGCCGAGCGCAAGGTCCGCCCGACCGTGCTTCAGCCGCTGTGGAATGTCGCCGGCTTCGCGCTCGGCGCGGTGACTGCGATGATCTCGGAAGAAGCCGCGCTCGCCTGCACCGAAGCGGTCGAGACCGAGATCGACCGCCATTATCAGCAGCAGCTCGATTCGCTCGGCGACAGCGACCGCGAGTTGTCGGGCGACATCGCCGAGTTCCAGGCGGAGGAAATCGAACATCGCGACACCGCCATTGCCAATGGTTCGGGCAACGCTCCGGGGCATCCGCTGATGACTGCGGCGATCCGTGCCGGATGCCGGGTAGCAATCGGGCTGTCGAAGCGTATTTAGGGAACCGGACTCGGGCCTCGCCCGCTGAAGTGTTGAAAGGACGTCGGACATAATGACCAGGTTGATGACCCTCCTCGCCGGAGCAGCGATCGCCGGATCGGGTGCTGCGGTCTCGCTGCCGGCCCAGGCCCAGCAATCACCGCTGAGCGAAATCATCGTCTATGGCACCGACCCGTGTCCGCGCTCGACCGACGACCAGGTCGTGGTGTGCGCACGCAAGCCCGAAAGCGAGCGCTATCGGATCCCCGAGAAGCTTCGCTCGAGCGGGCCGCGCCAGAATAGCAATTCGTGGGCCAATCGCGCCAGGCAGCTTGAAACCGCGGGCGCAACGGGGATCAACAGTTGTTCGCCGGTCGGCCCCGGCGGCTTCACCGGCTGCCTGACCCAGGTCATCAACGAGGCGCGCCAGGAACGAAACCAGGATACGCAGGATTCCACCCCGCCGCCGCAATAAGGCGCAGGGCCGACTTCAGCCGCGCGCTTTTTCCGCCGCGATCCATGCCTTGATCTGCGCTTCGAGCGTGTCGAGCGGGACGTTGCCCTGGCCGAGCACGGCGTCGTGGAAGCGGCGGACGTCGAACTTGTCGCCCAGCTCCCTGGTTGCCAGAGCGCGCAATTCGAGAATCTTCAATTCGCCGATCTTGTAGGCCAGTGCCTGACCTGGAGTTGAGATGTAGCGGTTGACCTCGGCATCGATATTGGCGTCGGTGAGCGCGGTATTGTCCTTCATGAACTTGACCGCCTGGTCCTTGCTCCAGCCCTTTGCATGAAGCCCGGTGTCGACCACCAGCCGGCACGCCCGCCACATTTCATAGCTCAGGCGGCCCATGTCCTTTTGCGGCGTGTCGTACAGCCCGAGCTCGATCCCGAGATGTTCGGAATACAGCCCCCAGCCCTCGGTGAAGGCGGTGAAGTAACTGGTATATTTGCGCCATGCCGGCTGATCGAGCTCCTGCTGCAGCGCGATCTGGTTGTGGTGCCCGGGGACGGCTTCATGTGAGGTCAGCGCCGGAAGCTCCCACAACGGCCGTTGGTCGAGGTGGGTGGTGTTGACGTAATACGTACCGGCGATCCCTGCGTCGGGGCTGCCGGGACTGTAATAAGCGGTGGTATTGCCCTCCGCGGTTTCGGCGGGGATTTCCCGCACTCCGTAGGGTAGCCGCGGGAGCCGGCCGAACAAGGTCGGCATCTTGCCGTCGATGGTCTTGGCCATGCGCGCCGCCGCCTCCATCAGCTCTTCCGGCGATTTGGCGAAATATTTGGGATTGGTGCGCATATCGGCGATCATCGCCGCGCGGCTGGCGAACCCGGCTTTCGTCGCGACATCGTCCATCTCCGCACGGATGCGCGCGACTTCGCTTAGCCCGAGTGCGTGGATCTGATCGGGAGTCATGGTCGTGGTCGTGTGGAAGCGGACGAGATAGTCGTAATAGGCCTTGCCGTCGGGCAATGCGCCGATCCCGACTGCAGTCCGGCATCTGGCCTTGATGTCGCGCGCATACGCATCGGCGAACGACTGGTAGGACGGGTTGATGGTCGTGCTGATGAGCGTCTTCGCCCGCTGCTGCATCGCCGCCCAATCGGCGGCCGCGATTGAATCCGGGCGGTTGCCGGCGAAAGGCGAATAGAAGCGCGACTTCGCCGGGTCGGTGGCGATCGTTCCGCTGATCGTCCCTTCGAACTTGGTCATGGTGACGCACGGCTGGGTGTAGCCGCGCCGGGCGGCATCGACGCTCATCTGGGTGTAGGCGGCCATGCGCTCGGGCACGAGGGCGATTCGCGCGAGGTAATTGTCGTAATCGGCGCGGGTCCGGAACGGTTGCTGGTCGGCCATTCCGGCGTAGAAATTATGGAGACCACCGCTGCCGCCATAAGCAATCGCTCGCGACCCGAAGCGGTCGACCTCGATGGCATTGGCCAGTTGCCGATGGAGGATCGAATAATTGGCCTGGTCGGCGGGCGGGAGCGAGCCCGGGGGTATGGCGTCGAGCGCGGCGAGGAAAGTCTTGGCTTCCGCGGCCAGCCGATCCTGTTCGGCAAGCCCGACATGGTCGAGCTCGCGGTCATAGGTCTGGACCCCGACACTGGTCGCGGTGATCGGCGAATCCTTGAGATAGGCCGCCCAATAGCTATCCTGAAGGGCGTGGAAATCCTCGACCGGCCCGGCCAGAGCAGGGGTCGCGGCAACGCACAGCAAGGCGATTGCGAAAGTCGAACAGCGCATGAGCTTCTCCCGATGAAGAGGCGCAACCTAGACCGCGTGGAGACCCAGTCAAATGACCTTGAGCAATCGGCCAATGCCATTTCGCTCAACGCTGGAGATTGACTTGGCGCCGGACGAACATAGAGTGAACGAATGGCCCAGCTCGATACGCGCGAAAAGCTCGCGATCCTTGCCGATGCGGCGAAATATGATGCATCCTGCGCCTCGTCGGGCACGGCGAAGCGCGACAGTCGCGGCGGCACCGGCATGGGCTCGACCGAAGGCATGGGCATTTGCCACGCTTACGCCCCCGACGGCCGCTGCATCTCGCTACTCAAGATCCTGCTGACCAACAGCTGCATCTTCGATTGCCATTATTGCATCAACCGCAAGAGCTCGAACGTCCGCCGAGCGCGCTTCACCGCGGCCGAGGTCGTCCACCTCACCTTGGCGTTCTACAAGCGCAATTATATCGAGGGCCTGTTCCTCTCCTCGGGGATCATCAAGTCGTCGAATTACACGATGGAGCAGATGGTCGAGGTCGCTCGGTGCCTGCGCGAGGATCATGATTTCCGTGGTTACATCCATTTGAAGACGATCCCCGAGGCCGATCCCGAGCTGGTCCGCCAGGCAGGGCTCCACGCCGACCGCGTCTCGATCAACGTCGAATTGCCGACCATCTCTGGCCTCACCCGCCTCGCGCCCGAAAAATCGGTCGGGCAGATTGAGGGCGCGATGAAGGCGACCAAGCTCGACATCGAGGACGGCAAGGACGCGCGCAAGAAGTACAAAAGCGCGCCGAGTTTCGCCCCCGCTGGCCAATCGACCCAGATGATCGTCGGCGCCGATGCCGCGAGCGACGGCGACATCGTAACCCGCGCCAGCCAGCTCTACGACCGCTTCGCGCTGCGCCGGGTCTATTACAGCGCGTTCTCGCCGATCCCCGATGCAAGCGCGGTATTGCCGCTCAAACGCCCGCCGCTGATGCGCGAGCACCGGCTTTACCAGTCGGACTGGCTGATTCGTTTCTACGGCTTCAAGCCGGCCGAGGTGGTCGCTGCGGCCGGGGCCGATGGCATGCTCCCGCTCGACATTGATCCCAAGCTGGCGTGGGCGCTCAAGTTCCGCGAGCATTTCCCCGTGGACGTCAACCGCGCCAGCCGCGAGCAATTGCTGCGCGTGCCGGGCTTGGGGACGAAGGCGGTCAAGCGCATCCTGACTTCGCGGCGGTGGCGGACGATGATGCTTGACGACGTCGCTCGGCTGACGCTCAGCATCGCCAAGCTGAGGCCGTTCATCATTACCGGCGACTGGCGCCCGACCCTGCTCACCGATCGCGCCGATTTGCGCGCCCTGATTGCGCCGCGCGCCGAGCAATTGAACCTCTTCGCGGCTTGAGCCGTTCCAGCGTTGAAGAGGGAGGCAGAACATGGCCGCGACCGACATTTTCGACCGATTGATCCAGGATCACGACAAGCATCGCCGGCTGATCAAGGCGATCGAGGCGACGAGCGGCGATAGTGAGGAACGGCGTGCGCTCTACGAGCAGTTCCGGACCGATGCCAAAGCCCATGCCTCGGCGGAGGAGGTCACGCTTTACGCGACACTGATGGGCGAAATCGAGATGCGCGAATATGCGCGCCACGCGGCCGCCGACCATCACGAAATCGACGATGCGATCAAGGAGGTCGACGAGACCGACATGGGATCGTCGGGCTGGCTGGCGAAGTTCAAGGCCTTGAAGGAAACCTTCTTGGACCACCTCAAAGAAGAGGAAGAGACGATCTTTGCCGACGCGCGCAAGGATTTGGGCGAGGCCAAGTCAGTCGAGCTGCGCGATGCCTTCAACGCGATCAAGCCCGAGGAAATCGAACGGGTCGACGCTGGCACCGACGACAAGATCGCCGAAAAGATCGGCTAGGCGACTTGAATGCTTCGCGACGGGCCGATGATCGACGCGCATCGCGTCACGCTCGCCGCCGAAGATGATTTCGACGGCTGGCGCAAGGCCGCGCGGGGGCTGGCCGAGGCCGGGGTTCCGGCGGCGGCGGTGACGTGGCAGGTGGCGGGGCGCGCGGCCGATCTGTTCGCCGGCCCCGACACCGCGCAGCCGCCCCCCGAGGGCCCCAGCTTCGCGGTCCCGCGCGCGTTCGTCGATCTTGCCAAGGCTGCGATCTGCCACCGCGACCCCGAGCGTTTTGCACTGCTCTACGCCTTGTTGCTCAAGCTGCGTTCGAACCGGCAAGTGATGGAGGACCGTGCCGATTCCTTGGTCGACCGGGTCGAGAAAATGGCCAAGGAAGTGCGCCGCGACGCGCACAAGATGCATGCCTTCGTCCGCTTCCGCGAGGTCGGCGACGATGACGGCGCGAGGTTCGTCGCCTGGTTCGAGCCCGACAACCATATCGTCCGGCGCGAGGCGGGCTTCTTCGTGCGTCGATTCGCCAACATGCGGTGGACGATCATGACGCCAGAGCTGACGATCAGTTGGGACGGCAAGACGCTCACCGAAGGACCCGGCGCGACGCGCCAGGACGCGCCCGATGGCGACCCCGTGGAGGAGACGTGGAAGACTTATTATGCCTCGATCTTCAATCCGGCGCGGGTCAAGGTGAAGGCGATGACCAAGGAAATGCCCAAGAAATATTGGAAAAACATGCCCGAAACCGCGTTGATCGGGGGACTGCTGGCGGGCGCGCAAGCGCGCGAGGCGGCGATGATCAAGGCGAGCGCCTCTATGCCGAGCGGCAGTAATAGCGAGGCGGTGTGGCAAGAGGTTCGGGATCAGGCGGCTCATTGCACCCGCTGCGATTTATACAAATGCGCGACTCAAACGGTGTTCGGCGAAGGCCCGCTTAGCGCGCGGATCCTGTTCGTCGGCGAGCAGCCAGGCGACCAGGAAGACATCGCCGGCCGGCCGTTCGTCGGCCCCGCCGGCGAGCTGTTCGATGCCGCGCTCGAGGCCGCCGGGATCGAGCGTTCCGCAACCTACGTCACCAATGCGGTCAAGCATTTCAAGTTCGTCCTGCGCGGCAAAAGGCGGATTCACCAGAAGCCCGACA
The DNA here is from genome assembly GCA_030271595.1 of Pseudomonadota bacterium. Classification (GTDB taxonomy): domain Bacteria; phylum Pseudomonadota; class Alphaproteobacteria; order Sphingomonadales; family Sphingomonadaceae; genus Sphingomicrobium. The sequence goes on from JARXKO010000007.1 coordinate 14,133, forward strand.
CCGGCGAGATCGAGGCCTGCCGCTGGTGGATCGAGCAGGAGCGCGCGCTAATTCGGCCGCCGCTGACCGTCGCGCTTGGCGCCACCGCGGCGCGCAGTCTGTTCGGCAAGATCATGGCGGTGGGCAAGAACCGCGGCATCCCGCACCAGCTTGGCGATGGCGGTGAAGCCTGGATCACGGTTCATCCAAGCTATCTGCTGCGGCTGCCCGATGCCGATGCCCGGCGCACCGAACGTGCCCGCTTCGTCGAGGATTTGAAGCGCATCAACGCGCGATCGGAGGCACTTCAGGGATAGCTATTGCTATTGCGAACAATTCGCATCATGAAAGGGTTCAATTACTGGATCAGGCACTTTCATGGGTATTCGACTCTTTCCGACGTTTCTCGCTCTGTCCCTAGCTTGCGTCCCGGCGGCAGCGTCGGCATCCAACCCCTTCGCTTATTCCTACGGCGCCGAAACCGAAGAAAAAGGCGAGACCGAAGCGACCCTGTGGGTCACGCAGCGCAGCGGCAAGGGCGCCGGCACCTACCGCGCCCGGGACCTGCTGATCGAAGTCGAGCGCGGGTTGACCGATCGGCTGCAGGCGTCGTTCTATCTGACCTTCGATGCGCACCGGGTCGGTGGTCTTGAGCCCAGGTTCGGCAATTCGACCGGCGCGCTGCGCTTCAACGGCGCCAAGGCCTCCGTCGCCTATATGTTGCGCTCACCCGAGGACGGCAACCTCGGCATCGCGCTTTATCTCGAACCTGGCTTCTCCCGCTTTTCGGGCACGTCGGGCGAACCCCGCACCGCGCTGACACTCGAATCGAAGGTGATGCTCGAACAGCGCTTCACCGATCGCCTGCGCTGGGTCGGCAATCTGACGCTCGAGCAGGAATTCGAGCATGAGGACCGGGTGTGGAACAAGGAGCTTGAGGCCGAAGTGTCGACCGGGTTGGCGTATCGCGTTGCCGGCGGGCTTCACCTTGGCGGCGAGGCGCGCATCGCCAACCGCTTTGCCGGCTTTCCCGACACGGTCGACCGATCGGCCTGGGCTGTATTTGCCGGCCCAACCGCTCATTATGATGGGGGCGCGTGGTTCGCGTCGATGAGCGTCCAGCACCAGCTTGCCGGCGGGCCGGGCGCGAGCAGCCGCAATCTCGACGAATTCGAAAAAAACGAAGCACGGCTCAAACTGGGGGTCGAATTTTGACCTATTCCGCGGCGAGCAGGGTTTCGGCGCCGCCAAGGTCGACCGAGACCAGGCGGCTGACTCCCTGCTCGATCATGGTCACGCCGTAGAGGCGGTCCATCCGGCTCATCGTCACCGCATTGTGGGTGACGATCAGATAGCGCGTGTCGGTTTCCCCGGTCATTTGCGCGAGTAGCTCGCAAAAGCGCTCGACATTGGCGTCGTCGAGCGGCGCGTCGACTTCGTCGAGGACGCAGATCGGCGCCGGATTGGTGAGGAAGATGGCGAAGATCAAGGCGATCGCGGTCAGCGCCTGCTCGCCGCCCGAAAGCAGGGTCAGCGCCGACAGCCTCTTGCCCGGCGGCTGGGCCATGATCTCGAGCCCGGACTCGAGCGGGTCGTCGCTTTCGACCAGTTCGAGATGCGCCTGGCCGCCATCGAACAGGGTCGTGAACAGGCGCCGGAAATGGCCGTCGACCTGCTCGAACGCGGCCAGCAGACGGACCCGTCCTTCGCGGTTCAGATTGCCGATCGAGCCGCGCAACCGGTGGATCGCCTGGGTCAACTCCTCGGCTTCTTCGGCGCCCTTCAACCGGCTTGAGTCGAGCTCGGCCAGCTCCTGCTCGGCGATCAGATTGACCGGGCTGATCCGCTCGCGCTCGTGGGTCAGGCGTTCGAGCGTCCGCGCTTCCTCGTCCGAATTGCGCTGCTCGCCGCTATCGAAACCGAGTAGCTCGGGCAGTCGCTGCGGGAGGCATTCGAACTTGTCGACGCTGGCGCGGGCGAGTTCGGCGCTGCGTGCCTGCTGACCCTCGGCGCGGGCTGCGGCCGCGGCGCGGCGCTCGCGCGCGGCGGCAAAACGCTCAGTGCGGCTGGCGACCTCATTGGCGGCGTCGATCAGCGCCCGCTCGGCCTCGGCCTCCGCCGCTGCGGCCTCGCCAACCTTGACCTGGCATTGGTCATTGGCCTGTTCGAGTGCGCGGATCGAGTGGTCGAGCTCATCGGGTTCCCGTTCCAGAACGGCTCGCTCCTGGGCCATTTGCCGCCGGCGTTCGCTCGCTTCGGCCAGCCGCCCGGCGGCATCGGACTGGCGTTTGCGCCACTCGTCCTGTTCGCGCGCGCCGGACGACAGGCGTTCGCGATCGGCGGCGGTTTCGCGGGCGCGAGTCGCGGCCTCTGCGCGCTTGTCGGCGACCATCGATGCGGCGTTCGAAGCGACCTCCCTCGCCGCGCTGACCTGGGCGTCGAGCGTTGCCGGGTCGGTCAATGCGGCAAGCGTCTGATTGGCCGCGGCGAGCGCTTCGCGTGACGCAGCCATCACCGGATCAAGGTCTTCAAGCCGCTGGCCCAGGGCCGAACGCTGGGCGAGGATCCGCTCAAGCGCCGCGGCAGCACTGTCGCTTGCGCGGGCGGCATCGCGCGCTTCTTTTTCCGCAGCCAGAGCCGATTGCCGCGCTGCTTCGGCCGAATCGCGACCTTGGTCCATCGCGGTGAGCGCCGAATCGCGCTCGCCCAACGCCTGCTCGACCGCGGCCTGGAGCGCCGGCAGACCGGCGGCGAGTTCATCGAGCCGGTTGGCTCGAAGCAGGCGCTCGGCGGCGGCGGCCCCGGCACCTTCGGCGACAAACCCGTCCCAGCGCCGCATCCGCCCGGCCAAAGTTACCAGCCGCTGGCCGACCGCCAGCACCTGACCCGAATCCTCAGCCGCAACCGCGACCTGGCGCAGACGGCGGAGCAATTGTTGGGGAGCGCCGGCATGATCAGCGAGCGAGCGGGTTCCGGCGGGAAGATCGGGATCGCCCTGGGCGACATCGGCGCCCATCCAGCGCCGCGCCGAATCGCCGCCGATCGCCGCATCGGCATCGTCCCCGAGTGCGGCGGCGAGCGCGCGTTCATACCCCGCTTCGGCTTTCAAACTGGCGATCGCGGCCCCCCCGCCGTGGTCCAGCGCCCGGGCGAGCGCATCATGTTCGGATGTCGCCGCCGACATGGCCGCCCGGGCCGCCGCGAGTGCGCTTTCGGCGTGGTCACGCCGTTCGGCGGCGTCGGCGCGGGCCTGCTCGGCGTCGATCCGGCGGGCTTCGGCCTCGCTCAGTGCGGTCGTCGCCGCGGCGGCGCGCTTCTCGGCGTCGCGTCGAGCGTCTTCCACCTCGCTCCCATCGCCCAGCGCAGCCAGTTGCTCGGTGAGGCGCTGATGCTCCGTATCGGTCCGCGCAAGTTGCGCCGTGGCGGCTTCGAGCGCGGCTTCGGCCACGCGCCGCTCGGCGCGCATTGCGGCGTGGCGCGCAAGCAGATCGGCGAGTGCCGCCTCGGCCTCGCGCGATACCGCTTCGGAATCGCTCAATTGTCCGGCGATGCGCGCCGCTGCGGCTTCCGCATCGCCGAGCCGGGCTTCAATCGCCTTCCTCTCTTCATCGAGCTGGGCGACGGCGCTCTTGGCATCGCCCTCAAGCGCTTGCTCGCGCGACAGGTCGTCGGCCAGGGTTGCGGCAAGCCGTTCGAGCTCGACCAGCCGCCGGCCGATGGTGTCGCGCCGCGCCCGCGCGCCCGCGAGCTGATGAGCCAGTTCGTGACCCGCTTCGCGCGCTTCGATGAGCGCCGAACGCTTGCCCGCGAGCGCTTCATTGGTGGCACCCTGCGCCGCCTGCGCTTCGGCGATTCCAGTCTGGACCGCTGCTACTTCCTCGGCGGCGGCATTGGCCTCGGCGGTCGCGGCCTCGGCGGCGCGCTCGGCCTCGCTCCAGCGGACATGCAGCAGGCGTCCCTCGACCGCGCGAATCTGCTCCGTAAGTTTGCGATAGCGCTCAGCGGCGCGGGCCTGGCGGCGGAGCGCCACGGCGCGCTGTTCCTGGTCGCCGAGGATTTCCCCGAGCCGAATGAGATTGGCCTCGGTCGCGCGGAGCTTCTGCTCGGCATCCTTGCGCCGCGCATGCAGCCCCGAAATTCCCGCCGCCTCCTCCAGCAACACGCGCCGCTCGACCGGCTTGGCGGCGATGACCGCGCCGATTTTGCCTTGGCTGACCAGCGCCGGAGAATGAGCGCCGGTCGCGGCATCGGCGAACAGCAGCGCGACATCCTTCTGGCGGACGTCGCGCCCATCGATACGATAGGCCGAGCCAGCACCGCGTTCGATGCGGCGGGTGACTTCGCTTTGGTCGCGCGCGACCGAGTCGCCGTCGGTGCGCTCGATAAGGATCGAAACCTCGGCGAAATCGCGCGCCGGGCGGCTTGCGGTGCCGGCGAAAATGACGTCGTCCATGCCGCCGCCGCGAACCGACTTGGGGCTCGATTCGCCCATCGTCCAGCGGAGCGCCTCAAGCAGGTTCGACTTGCCGCAACCATTGGGACCGACCACGCCGGTCAGCCCGGGCTCGATCCTCAGCTCGGTCGGCTCGACGAAGCTTTTGAAACCGCTAAGCTTGAGCCGACGAATCCGCAATTTGGTCTGCCCCGATCGATCAGCCGCCCAGAGCGGACTTGAGCTTGCCTTCGAGGTCCTTCCACGACGCCACCCGGTCGAGCATCTTGCCATTGATGATGAACGTCGGAGTGCCCGGGAAATCGGGGAATTGGGTGGTCGCGTCACTGGTCATCTGGACTAGCTGGTTGACCGAATTCGAATTGGCCAGGCATTGCGTGCTCTTGGCAATCGGGACCCCGCGCACGGCTGCATATTGCTGCAGCCCCATGACCTTGGCGAGTTCGATGAACTCCTTGTTCGGAGGCAGGTTCTGGAGCGCTTCGATCTGCGCCGGCGGTACTTTCTGGATCTTGCCGACCCACGTCGGTTGATCCTTGTACAGCGCGCGCGCCAGCGGGAAGAAGCTCTTGGCGCCATTGCAGCGCGCGATCAGCGAGGCAGTGAGGTCGAACCCGTCGCGGACGTAGTTGCGGAACTCATACGCGACCTTGCCCGGCTTGACGTAGCCGTTGATCAGCGGCGTCACGCCGGTCTCGTCGAACTCGCGGCAGTGCGGGCAGGTGAGCGAGCCATATTCGATCAGCTTCACCTTGGCATTGGGATTGCCCATCAGGAACCCGCCGGCAGCGGTCGGAACGACGATCGTGGTCCAGTCGCCGTTGCGCGGCGGGCTGACCTTGACCGTTGCGGCAGCCCCGGTCGCGGCATTGCCCTGGTTGGAATTGCAGCCGGCGATCGCCGCAAGGGCAGCGGCGCAGGCTAGAAAGACAGTCGGCTTCATAATCTCACAGGCTCCGGTTGATCGCAGGTATCTCATTGTCGTCCTCGCCGATCGACGGCGGGCCGTTGCTAGTCCCAATTCGCGCGGCAAGCGACTCAAGGCAAGCCCGAAGCTCGGGATCGACGATTTCGCGAAGTCCTTCGCCAAGCTCTCGCGGCACCGGCCGAATCGCCGGACGCGGTGGTCGCGGCGGCGGCGCGGGTGGTTTGCCCTGGCGAAAATTGACCCGGTCAATCGCCGCATAGCCGAAAAAGTGATTGACCCGCTCGACGATCAGCGGGG
>JARXKO010000168.1 GCA_030271595.1 Pseudomonadota bacterium
CCGTGCCCGCTGTCCGCCCGGCGGCAATGTGAAGCCGCTCGCCGGCGGCCGAAATCGTAATCGCGGCCTCGATCAGCCGCCCCACCAGCCGGCTCAACAATTCGCCATCTGCGGCCGCCTCTAGCCGCTGCGGTGGCGGCGAATGATCGAGTTCGACGCCGCGCTGCGCCGCGCCGCTGCCAGCGGCTTCGAGGGTGCGGGCAAGGATCGCGCCGAGCTCCGCCGGGCCGCTCGCCGGGGTCGCCCCCGATTGGACCCGCGCGGCCCGGTCGAGATCGTCGATCGCGGCCAGGAGAAGCCGTGCCTGGTCTACGATTCCGGTGGCGCGCTGGCGATAGCGGCGACCCGCCGGGCCGAGATATTGCCCGTCGATGATCTCGGCAAAGCCGATGATGGCGTTGAGCGGGGTCTTGATCTCATGGACCAGTTCACGCAGCGAATCCGCTTCGAGCGCCAGCGCCGGGGCGCTTGCGCCAAGCGCGGAATGGGTTGCGTCGAACTCGCGTAGTGCGATCCCGCGATAGCCGGCGAAGCGCCCGTCGGCCGGGTCGAAGGCCGGGACGCCGCTGATCTTCCACTTGCCCGACACCGGGCCATCGCCGGCCAAGGTCATCTGCGCATCGCGGAACGGAGCCCGCTGGCTGAACGCGCGCAGCGCATCGTCGTCGATGCGGTCGCCGAATTCGCGCGCCCGCGCAATCGACCGTCCGATCAGGGTCCCGCGCGGAGCCCCTTCGACCCAGCCAATCTCCCCGCTCGGGCCGCATTCCCATCGGAACACGCCAAGCCTGCTGTCGGTGTCCTGTCCGGGTTGCGGGCCGCGACCCTCGGACCGGGGACCGCGGTGACGGCGCCGCTCGATCCGTGCGACCATGTCGCCGATCGTCCGGCCCGCGCTTTGGTCACCCTGCTCGACCAGTTGTTCGGTCATGTCCGGCTCGGCCGGCGCCACGGGCGCCAGCTCGGGATGCAGGGTTTCGATGAATCGGCGGGACTCGGGATCGGCCAAATCGAGCAGTGCTGTCCACTGCGCCCGTTCGAGCGAGGCCGCAGCGAGGATCGGCGCCGAGACCGCCAGCCGGTCGGTGATGAAATATTGCAGCAGCCGGAACGGCAGCGGCAAGGCGGCGATGGCGCGGGCAGCCGCGGCGCGCAGGGTTTCTTCGATCCGCGGCGCATCCTCCTCGATCGCCGCGAGCCCTTCGCCCAGCGCCTGGCTGTCAACCGAAGGTCCGGCGCGGGCGATGAGGTCGACCAGCTGGCGCCAGCGCACGGCGGCGTCGCGCGGGTCGCTCGCCGGCTGCCTCAGCACCGTCTGCAATCGATCGTCGAACCGCACCAAGAGCCTTGCCATCCTTCACGCGCGAGGAAAGCAGTATCTAGCCGTCGCTTCCGGCCGCGCTAAGGAGGCTGCGCTTAACCATCCCGATCTGGGACGGTTCAATCATGAAACGCCGATGCGCGGCGGGCGCCGGATTTCCCCGACGCCCGCCCGATCCGCCGATTGGCCTGGTCAGCCGGCCTTCTGGACGAACAGCAGCCAATATTTGGCGACGCCCGCATAGGGCCCGGTGACGGCGCCAAGCGCGGCCGCCGCCGCGGCCTTGTCGCCGGTGCGGGCAAGCGCCATTCCGAGGTGGAGATTGGCGAGGTTGGTGTCGCCGCCGGCGCCGAGTGCGGAGCGATACAAGTCGGCCGCCCGGGCATAATTGCCGGTTCCGTAAAAGCGGTTGCCGACCGCCATCAGCGCGGTCGCCGTCTTGGCGCTCTTGGCCGCGGCTTCGAGTTCGGCTGCACTGGCCTTGGGCTTGCTCTTGAGGCCATTGACGATGTCGCGCGCAAGCGGGCTCGACGCATCGATTTTCTTGTTGGCGAGGCCCTCATCGATCACCGACTGGGCTTCGTTGAAATTGCCCTGCTCCGCCGCGGCGGTCGCGAACAAGGTGTAATCGCCGGTGCCCTGCAGCGCATTGGCGGCGCGCATCAGCCGCAACAAATCGAGCGTGCTTTCGACTTCCGGGCGCATCATGTTGCGATAGATCGCGACCGCATTGTGCCAGCTGTCGGGACCGGGGTAAGCGTTGACCCACTGCCGTCCAAGGTCGACCGCCAGCGGCGACTTGGCGCCATAGGCCAGGCTTACCGCCCGTTTATAGACATCCTCGGTCGGCTTCTGGCCCGAGTTCGCGGCCAGTGTCAGGGCCTTTTGCATGGCCTGCGCGGCCTCGGCTGAACGGCCCTGCGAATTGCGCGCTTCGGCGAGCAGTTTGAGCGATTCAAAACCGCTCGCATCGGCGGCGACGCCCTTGTCGAACAGGGCCGCGGCGCGGTCGTAATTCTTGGCGTTGTAGAAATTGATTCCGACCGCATTGTAGAGCTCGGCAACGCGGGCGCCGGGGAGGAACGCCGAACCGGCGATATAATCGATCGCGGCGGCCGCCGACTCATCGTTTTTCGCAGCCAGCGCGGCCTTGAGCTGCATCTGCCCGATCGCATAGCGGTCCTCGGGGGTCTTGGCGACCGCCTGGGCAGCGGCGACCTTGGCCGGAATATTGGCGGCATCATTGGCATTGACCGACTTTTGCAGGTCGATGATCGCTTTTGACGCTTCCTTCGAAATCTTGATCTGCGGCTGCGCGTCCTTGCCTGCCGGGGCTTGCGATTGCGCGGTCGGAGCCGGGGTCGCGGGAGCAGCCGGCTTGGAATATTGAGCGGTTGCCGCGGTCGCGGACAAGGCGATGGTGGTCGCCAGTGCGGTGGTGATTGCAAACGTCTTCATACTCTCTCCTGTCCCGGTTCGATGGAGAACCGGCCTAAAATCCCGTGGGACGCTTAGCCCCGTGCCGAATGGATGTGCAAGGCGGGATGGTCTCAAGCCCCTGAATGGCGATTGAACCGACTGAAAAGACGTGGTTATTTCGTTGGCAGGAGTGTTTGCGGGAAGAATTTCCCTCGCGCGCGGGCGCGCGGGCTGGCGCGGGGCTGGCGCATCGCCTAGGGTCGGCTCGCGGACATCAAGCGTCTCTCGGCGCGCCGCCAGTCAACTCACCAACCGACAGGAACCACCTTGGCCACCGAACCGCCGATCGACGACTTGAACGACAGCCCGCCCGCGGGCGGGGATCGCGACATCGCGATGGTTTCGATCGTCGATGAAATGAAGACCAGCTACCTCGATTATGCGATGAGCGTGATCGTCAGCCGCGCGCTGCCCGACGTCCGCGACGGCTTGAAACCGGTTCACCGCCGAATCCTCTTCGCCTGTCAGGAAGCGGGCTATGTCGCCGGCCGCCAGTACCGCAAGTCGAGCCGCATCGTCGGCGACGTCATGGGTAAATATCACCCGCATGGCGACAGCGCGATTTACGACGCGCTCGCCCGCATGACCCAGCCGTGGTCGATGCGCGTGCCGCTGATCGACGGCCAGGGCAATTTCGGATCGATGGATCCCGATCCCGCGGCGGCGATGCGCTACACCGAAGCGCGCCTTGCCAAGGTCGCCAATTTCCTCCTCGGCGACATCGACAAGGACACCGTCACCTTCCAGCCCAATTACGACGCCAGCGAAAGCGAGCCTCAGGTTCTCCCGGCGCGTTTCCCCAACCTCCTCGTCAATGGCGCCGGCGGAATCGCGGTCGGCATGGCGACCAACATCCCGCCGC
>JARXKO010000169.1 GCA_030271595.1 Pseudomonadota bacterium
TGTGGTGGATCCTCGATTACAACCGCCAGAGCCTCGATGCGGTCAGCGCCGACAAGATGTTCGAGCGCTTCGACGAGATTTTCCGCGCCTGCGGCTGGCGCGTGGTCGAGCTCAAATACGGCAAGAAGCTGGGCGCGGCATTGGCCGCGGAGCCGGCGCTCAAAGCGTGGTTCGATACCCTTCCCAATGCAGTCTTGTCGGCGCTCCATTATCAAGGTGGAGCGGATATTCGGAAGCGGATCGAAAGCGATCTCGGCAAGGCAGCCGCGGCGTTCCTGAAGTCCTATGACGATGCCGCGCTGGCAGCCCTGTTCGCCGACCTCGGCGGGCATTGCATGGAGTCTCTGGTGGAGGCGTTCGACACCGCCAAGGACGACGTCCCGACCTTGTTCATCGCCTGGACGATCAAGGGCCACGGACTGCCCTTCGCCGGCCACAAGGACAATCACGCGGGGTTGATGAACCCGACGCAAATGGCGGCGCTGCGCGATTCGATGCAGGTGCGCGAAGGCCATGAATGGGAGCCGCTCGAGGGCGTCGGCGACAATGCACGAACGGGCGTCGAGACCCTGATCGAACGCAGCCGCATCATGCGTGACAAGCGCGACCGGTCGTTCGGATCGGTCGCCATCCCGCATATTCCCGCGCCGGCCGGCGACGAGCAATCGACCCAGGCCGCGTTCGGGCGAATCCTCAACGACCTCAGCCGCTCCAGGGCCGAGATCGCGGACCGCATCCTCACCACCTCGCCCGACGTCACCGTTTCGACCAACCTCGGAGCGTTCGTCAATCAGCGCGGGCTGTTCCGCCGTGACGGTCAGACCGACGTCTTTGCCGACGCAAAGATTGCCTCAACACAAAAGTGGTCTTCCCACAATCGGGGTCAGCATGTCGAACTCGGGATTGCCGAGAATAACCTGTTCCTGATGCTCGCCGCGGCGGGGCTGTCGGGCGATCTGTTCGGCCAGCGCCTGTTCCCGATCGGGACGCTCTACGACCCGTTTATCGCGCGCGGATTGGATGCGCTCAATTACGCTTGCTACCAGGATTCGCGCTTCCTGCTCGTCGCTACCCCGAGCGGGATCACATTGGGGCCCGAAGGCGGCGCCCACCAGTCGATCAACCCGCCGCTGATCGCGCTCGGCCAGCCCGGACTGCGCCATTACGAGCCGGCGTTTGCCGACGAGCTTGCAGCGATGATGGAAGAAGCGTTCCGGCTGATCGACGATCCAGACGGCGAAAGCACCTATTTGCGGCTTTCGACCCGGGCCATAACCCAAATCTCGCGCGACACGGACGAATGGAAGGCGGGTGCGCTTGCCGGAGGCTATTGGCTGCGCGAGCCCGCACCCGGCGCGGAAGCAGCAATCGTCGCCATGGGCGCGGTCATGCCCGAGGCGCTCGCGGCGTGGGAGGAACTGTCCGCCGACCTTCCCGGCCTCGGCCTGCTCAGCGTCACCTCGCCCGATTTGCTCCACCGCGGCTGGACTGCGGCCCAGGCGGCGCGCTGGGACGGCAAGCGCGACGTGAGCCATGTCGAAACCCTGCTCAACAAGCTCGGCCGCGGCGCCGGGCTGGTAACCATCGCCGATGCCGCGCCGGCATCATTGTCGTGGCTGGGCGGGGTGCTTGGGCAGCGCGTCGCGCCTTTGGGCGTCGAACGCTTCGGCCAGACCGGCAACCTTGCCGACCTCTACGCCGCCTATCGCCTCGATGGGGCGGCAATCACCGAATCGATTGCTGAACTGCTCCTCGCCTGAACCAGCGCGGAAAGTCTCCGTTAACCTGATTACGCTAATGCGGCCCGGGACAATGGGTTCGGGGCCAGGCGTGGATAAGGGATATTACTTCGGGGCGCCGGCCCATTTGCGGCAGGCGCAAGCCCGCTGCGATACGATCCAAGCCGAATTCCGGGCCGAACAATCGTCGTTAAACGCGCGCCCATCCATTCGCCGCGAAGCGCCGCCGCTCGACCCGGCGCAGGTTCCAACCGACGATGTGCTGCGCCAGCGTCTGGCCGAGGAACTCGACTATGCCCGCCGACTGCTCGACCAGATGGGCGACCAGCTGACGTCCGACAATCAGGTCGTGATGCGCCATTCGGTCGCGCTCCAGTCGATCGACATCATCGGCCAGATGCTCGGCCATATCGCTGCCGTGACCCGCTCTTCGGCACCCGAACGCGCCGCCGATCGCATCGGCATGTCCGAATTGCGCGCCCGGCTGACCCGCAACCAGCTCTGACGGGCTGACAAGCGCCCGCTCCTCGCCTAGGACGAGCTGATGGCCGGGCGATATTTCGACGAATGGCGGATTGGCGACCGGGTCGAGCACCAGGTGACTCGGACCGTGACCGAAACCGACAATGTCCTGATTTCCGCGCTGACTCACAATCCGCAGCCGCTCCACCTCGACCGCGAAGCGGCGGCTGCGAGCGAATTCGGCCAGCCGCTCGTCAACAGCGTCTTCACCTTCGGGCTGATGGTCGGAGTCAGCGTTTCCGACACCACCTTGGGAACGCTCGTCGCCAATCTCGGCTACGACAAGCTGATCTTCCCAAAGCCGGTGTTCATCGGCGACACCTTGCACAGCGAGACCGAGTGCATCGCGGTGCGTGACAGCAAATCGCGGCCCACCGCCGGGATCGTCACCTGGGTACACCGCAGCTTCAACCAGCGCGGCGAACTCGTGTGCCAATGCGAGCGCTCGGCGCTGCTGCTCAAGAAGCCGCAATGATCCAGCCGAGGAGTTGGCTGTTCGTCCCCGCCGATAGCGAGCGCAAGATCGCCAAGGCGCTCGACAGTGCCGCCGACGCGGTGATTTTCGACCTCGAGGACAGCGTCGCACCGGCCAATAAGGCGATCGCCCGGGATCTGCTACGCAAGCTCGAGCCGCGCGCCGCCGGGCCGACCTGGTGGGTGCGGATCAACCCGCTCTCCGGGGACCAGCTCAAGGATGATCTCGAAGTGCTCGCGAATTCGGGCATCCACGGCATCGTCTTGCCCAAGGCCGAGAGCGGCGACGATGTGATCGAACTCGCGCATCGCACCGGCAACATCCCGATCCATGCCATCGTCACCGAAACCGCCGCCAGCCTGTTCGGGCTGATGAGCTACGCCAGGCCCGAAGCGCCGCTGGCCGCGATGAGCTGGGGCGCCGAGGACCTGTCCGCCGCGCTTGGTGCGTCGTCCAAATATGACGCCGATGGCGGCCTCAGCTTCACGTACCGGTTGGCGCGCTCCTTGTGCCTCGCCGGAGCGGTTGCCGCCGGGGTCCAGCCGGTCGATGGGGTGTTTGCCGATTTCAAGGACGCCGATGGCCTTCGCGCCGAAGCCGAAGCCGCGGCGCGCGAAGGCTTTACCGGCAAGCTTGCGATCCACCCTGCGCAGGTCGAGGTCATCAACGCGGCCTTTTCACCATCGGCTGACGATCTCGCTCAAGCCGAGACGATTGTCGCTGCGTTCGAGGCCGAGCCCACTGCCGGTGTTCTGTCGGTCGGCGGGAAAATGGTCGACCGCCCGCATCTCATCCAGGCGATGCGCGTCTTGCAGCGCGTGCGTCCAACCACAGGAGACTGACGCATGCCGACCGCCGCCAAAGGCTGGGGCACCGACGCCGCCGACCAGCCGCTGCGCCCAATGGATTTCGAGCGCCGCGACC
>JARXKO010000170.1 GCA_030271595.1 Pseudomonadota bacterium
ACCTGCACGCGCGCCTGCGCCTTTTGCAACGTCAAGACCGGGATGCCGCGCGCGGTCGACGCCCTTGAGCCCGAACATGTCGCGACGGCGGCGGCCGAGCTTGGCCTCGAGCATATCGTCGTCACCTCGGTCGACCGCGACGATTTGCCCGACGGCGGCGCGAGCCAGTTCGTCAAGGTGATCGAGGCGCTTCGCCGCAACACCCCCAACACTACGATTGAAATCCTCACCCCCGATTTCCGCAACAAGCACGAGCGCGCGGTCGAGGCGATCGTCGCCGCCCGGCCCGACGTCTACAACCATAATCTCGAGACGGTGCCGAGGCTCTATCCGACGATCCGCCCAGGCGCGCGCTACTATGCCTCGCTGCGCCTGCTCGAGAGCGTCAAGCGCATGGACCCGTCGATCTTCACCAAGTCCGGGGTCATGGTCGGGCTCGGCGAGCAGCGGCTCGAAGTCCACCAGGTCATGGACGACATGCGCTCGGCGGGAGTCGATTTCCTTACCATGGGGCAATATCTCCAGCCGACGCCGCGCCACGCGACGGTCGAGGAGTTCGTCACGCCGCAGGCGTTCGACGCTTATGCCGCAATCGCCCGCGCCAAGGGTTTCCTGCTGGTCGCGGCAAGCCCGCTGACCCGCTCGAGCTATCACGCCGGCGATGATTTCCGCACAATGCAGGAGGCGCGCTCGGCGCAGCTGGCGAGGGCGGGGGCGTGAGGCTTGGGATCGCAGCGGCCGTCGTCGTAGCGTGGGCGGTTGCAGCGGGTGCGGCTGGTGCGCATCCGGCCGCGCCGGAAGCCGCGATCCGCGCCGAGCGGGCGCGCCTGAACGCGGCCATCGCGGCGCATGATTTCAACTCGATGAAACGATCTTTCCTGACCGACTACACCATCTTTCCCGGGTCGAGCGGAGCGCCGTTCGATGTCGACGCTTTCGCCCGCCGGCTCGCCCCGACCTTCGCCGATCCCGGGTTCGTGACCTACATTCGCACGCCCGAGCGGATTTTCGTCAGCGCCCAAGGAAAGCGCGCCGCGGAGACCGGCCACTGGCTCGGGCTGTGGCACAAGGCCGACGGGACGATGCGGCTGTCGGGCATCTATCAGGCGACGTGGATGCCGACCGCGGACGGCTGGCGGCTCAAGAACGAAAGCTACGTCTCGCTTCGCTGCACTGGCAGCCGGGCTTGCGCCGAGGTCTTCTAGCGCATGCCGCGCCACAGCGAGACCAAGCACCTTCCGTTCACTCCTGAACAATTGTTCGAGCTCGTCGCCGATGTCGCGCGGTATGACGAATTCCTGCCGTGGGTGGTCGCGGTCCGGGTGCGCTCATCGAGCGAAACCGAGACCATCGCCGACCTCGTCGTCGGCTTCAACGCCTTCAAGGAGCGCTTCACCAGCAGGGTGGTCAAGCAGCGGCCGGGCAAGATCTGCGTCGATTATATCGAAGGGCCGCTCAAATTCCTGCATAATGAATGGGATTTCGAGCCTGCTGCCGGCGGCGGCACCAACGTCCATTTCGCGGTCGATTTCGCGTTCAAGTCGCGGTTGTTCGAAACGCTCGCCGGGGCGATGTTCGACCGCGCGCTGCGGCGCATGACCGCGGCCTTCGAACAGCGCGCCACGGCGCTTTACGGCATCAATAGCTCGAGCGCACACAGCGCCGCCTGAAGCCGCACCCCGGAACGGGTCTGCTCATCGAAAAATTTCTGGTCGGCGACGATCTTGGCCGGATCGGCTTCGCGCTCGGCGCAGGCGAAGACCACCGTTCCGACCGGCTTGGACGGGGTTCCACCGCCGGGGCCGGCGATACCGGTGATGGCGACCGCGACATCGGCCTCCGAAGCGGCGAGCGCGCCGCGTGCCATTGCCCAGGCGGTGGCGACGCTGACCGCGCCGAAGGTGTCGACCACGTCCTCGCTGACCTTGAGCTGGGCCAGTTTGGCGGCGTTTGAATAGGTGATGTAGCCTGCTTCGAACACGTCGGACGAGCCCGCGATCTCGGTCAGCGCGGCGCTGACCAGCCCGCCGGTGCAGCTTTCGGCGACCGCGACCCGGCGACCGGCGGCGCGATTGGCCTCGATCACCTCGCGCGCCTTGTCGACCAGCACTTGCGGCAGGAGATAGTCGCTCACCTTGCTGGTCCCATTCGGACGTTGACGATGGCCTGCGCGGCAATGCCTTCGCGCCGGCCGGTAAAGCCGAGCCCCTCGGTGGTCGTCGCCTTGACGCTCACCTGAGCGATGTCGAGCCCGGCGATTGCGGCGATTTTCTCGCGCATTGCCGCGCGGTGCGGCCCGATCTTCGGTTCCTCTGCGATAATGGTACAATCCACGGCGTCGATGATTGCTCCCTCGGCCCGCACCAGGGCAGCGGCATGAGCGAGGAACAGCGCGGATGCGACGCCCTTCCACTGCCGGTCGGAGGGCGGAAAATGGGTGCCGATGTCGCCCAGACCGGCAGCGCCGAGCAGTGCGTCGGTCAGCGCGTGGAGCACGACATCGGCGTCGCTGTGCCCGGCCAGCCCGCGATCGTGGGGAATGGCGATCCCGCCGAGCATGAGCGGCCCGTCGCCGGCGAAGGCGTGGACGTCGAAGCCTGAGCCGGTGCGGGGCACCATCTGCCCGGCGAGCCACATCTCGGCGCGGTCGAAGTCGTCGCGGGTCGTGATCTTGTCGAGCATCGTGCTGCCCGCGACCGCGGCGACGGTCATGCCGGCGGCGCGGAGGACACTGGTCTCATCGGTTGGCGCCGGTCCCGACCAGGCGGCAAAGGCCTGGCGCAGTGCGGCCAGACGCGCCGCCTGCGGGGTCTGGACCCGGACGAGTCCGTGGCGATCCACTGCCTCGCCCAGCGTGGCGCCAGCGCGCGCCAGCGTGTCACCGGCGGCGAGGACCGGGGCCGCGCCGTCATGAAATTCGAGCGCCGACAGCAGGCGATCGACTACCGCCGGCGGGCAGAACGGACGAGCGGCGTCGTGGACCAGCACCGCGTTGCCGGCGATTGCCGCCAGACCGTTCTCGACCGATTGCGCCCGGGTTGCGCCGCCGAATAGCAGATCGCCGACAGCGCGATCGCCAAGCGCCGCGCGCGCCAGTTGCTCCTGGCCGGTGCCGATGACCACCCGCACCGAGTTGATCGCCGGATGGGCGGCGAGCGCGTCGACTGCATGGGCCAGCACCGGCTTTGCGCCCAGCATCCGATATTGCTTGGGCACGACGCCGCCCACACGCTCGCCGGTTCCGGCGGCAACGATGAGTGCAGTGACCGTCATGGCGCGCGCCTTGCCCCCCTAAACCGCCTCCTGTAAAGGCGCGCGTCCCGATGAGCCCGCTGAAACCCATCTCGATCGGTCCCTTGACCATCACCGCGCCAGTCATTCTGGCGCCGATGACTGGGGTTACCGATTTGCCGTTCCGCCGCGTCGTCAAACGCTTTGGCGCCGGTCTCACCGTGAGCGAGATGATCGCCAGCCAGGCGATGGTTCGCGAAACCCGCCAGTCGCTCCAGAAAAGCCTGTGGGATCCGGCCGAGGAGCCGGTTTCGCTGCAGCTCGCCGGATGCGAGCCCGCGGTCATGGCCGAGGCCGCCAGGCTCAACGAGCAGCGCGGCGCCGCGATCATCGACATCAACATGGGCTGCCCGGTC
>JARXKO010000171.1 GCA_030271595.1 Pseudomonadota bacterium
CCGTATCGAGTGCCGCCTGGCTCCATTTGCCGGTCCCGAGCGGAACATGCGCAGCGCCGCTGCCCGCCGCCGGAAGCGCCGACAAGGCGGCGCCAGCGATCACCACCGCGCCGGCGATGGCGACCGGCCAGCCGGTCTTGCCGCCGCGCTGCCGCGACCCAACCAAGAGCAGCAGAACCCCGAGCAGGATCGCGGCGCCAAGCCCGATCATCAGCGCCTCGCTCCCGCCCTGGCGATAAAGCAGCCACAGCGCGGCGACCGCGGTCGCCGCCATCGGCACCGCGAGAAAGCGCTGCAGCCGGGCCATCCACGGACCCGGCTTGGGCAGCATCCGGCGCAGTGCGGGAACGAAGGCGATGGCGACGAACGGCAGCGCCAGCCCAAGCCCGAGCGCTGCGAACACCAGCACCGAGCCCCATAATGGCAACAGCAATGCAGCACCGAGCGCCACCCCCATGAACGGCCCGGCGCAAGGCGTGGCGACGAATGCGGCGAGCGCGCCGGTGCCGAAGCTACCGGCAGGTGCGCGCTCGCCGGCGAGCACCGGAAGTTCGAACGCGCGGATCAGGTTCAAGGTAATCGCCACCGCCAGAAGCATCAGGATCAGGGTCGTTCGCGGGTCCTGAAGCTGGAACGCCCAGCCGGCGGCGCTGCCCCCGGCGCGGAGCAGCAGAAGCACGCCGCCGAGGCTCGCAGTGCCGACGATCGCGCCGCCGGCATAGGCCAAGGCATCGCGTCGCGCCGCTTGTTCGCTTTCGCCAGCCTTCGCAAGATGGAGCGCCTTGATCGCCAGGATCGGGAAGACGCACGGCATCAGGTTGAGCAGGATCCCGCCAGCCAGCGCGCCGAGCAATGCCGCCCACAGCCCCACCGCGGCCGCGCCGCCGAGCGCGGTTCCGCCCCGTGGCACCGCGCCCGGGACAGCGGTGATCTCAAGCCCCTGCCCGCCCCCGAACGAGAGCACGCCCGCAAGCCGCTGCGCCGGCTGCTCGCCGGGCTTCACTTCGACGACCAGCATATCGCCGACGCGGCTGAAACGCTGCGGCGCGTCATAGGCGATTACGCCTTCGGTGGCCGGGAAGAAAAAAGGGTCCGTGACGCCCACGCCGGCCGGCAACGGAATGCCGATCCTGAGCACGTCGCCCGAGCGCTCGAAGTGCGCCACGCTTGCAAGCGGCCGCGGCAGCGCCTGGCGCCACTGGTTGAAGCGCGGGTCGGGCGTCGCACCGCCGGCGGTCGCGACCGCGAGCTCGACTTCGCCCTGCTCTGGCACGCACACCCGCTCGGTGCAGGCAAGCCAGTGCATGGTCGCGCCGATCTTCTGGGTTCCGCTGGCGCCGGCGGGGGCCGTAAGCCGGGTCAGGACCGCATAGTCCTTCTGATAGACGAAGTTGACGATGCCCGAGACCAGCAGCCTGGTCGGGACCGGATAGCGCAACGGCCCGACCGACCAGCCGGCGGGCAAATGCCACTCGACGTTCATCGGCAAGCCGGCGTCGCCGGGGTTGAGCCAATAGCCGTGCCAGCCGGGCTTGGTCTTCATCACGATCGCAAGGTCGCTCGCGCCGCCGGGGACGGCACGCGAATCGACCACGAGTTCGGGCTCGATGGCATTGCCGCGCATGGGGCCGCCGCCGATCTGGTCGAATTGCGCCGCGGCCGGAGCCGCGATCAGCAGCAGGAACAGGATCAGAAGGCGTTGCATTGCGCGACCGTCATTGCGAGGAGCGGAGCGGCGACGCAATCCACTTCTTCGGTATCGGCACTGGATTGCTTCACTGCGCTCGCAATGACGAACATCATCTAGTCGAGATTGGGGCGAAGCCACCGTGTCGCCTGCTCGAGGCTGACTCCGCGCCGCGCCGCATAATCCTCAAGCTGGTCTGGCCCTATCCGCGCGACCCCGAAATATTGGCTGTCGCGGTGACCGAAATAGAAACCCGACACCGCGCTGGTCGGCAGCATGGCGTAATTCTCGGTCAGGCTGACCCCGCCCGGAGCGCCGCCGAGCATCTCGAACAACATCGGCTTGAGGCTGTGGTCGGGACAGGCTGGATAGCCCGGCGCGGGGCGGATGCCCTGATAGGTTTCGCGGATCAGGTCGGCATTCGACAAATGCTCGTCGGCATACCCCCACAGGCGCTGGCGAACCTCGGCGTGAAGCACTTCGGCGAAGCTTTCCGCAAGCCGGTCGGACAAAGCCTTGAGGAGAATGTCCGAATAATCGTCATTCTCGGCCTTGAAGCGCGCCAGATGGGGCTCGATGCCGTGGATTGCGACTGCGAAACCGCCAATCCAGTCCTCGCCCTCGGGATCGATGAAATCGGCCAGGCACATGTTGGCCCGTCCTTCCCGCTTCTTCACCTGCTGGCGAAGGAAGGGAATGCGCACCCAATCATTGCCGGCCAATATCAGGACGTCGTCGCCCTCGCGCCGGCATCGCCACAGGCCGACCGTCCCGCTGGGCGTAAGCCAGCGCTCGGCCATGATCCGATCGAGCATCTCATTGGCGTCGGCGAACAGGCTCCGGGCGCTTTCACCGACCACCGGATCGTCGAGGATCGCGGGGTAATTGCCGGCCAGCTCCCAGGCGCGGAAGAAGGGCGTCCAGTCGATCGACGCCTTGAGATCGCGAAGCGGCCAGTCACCGAACGAATGCAGCCCGGGCAGCGCCGGCGGCGGCGGCTTGCCTGCGGGATCAAAGGCAAAAGCGTTGGCGCGGGCGTCGCTGAGGCTCGCCAATTCGCTGTGGCCGCTGCGTTTGCGGGCCTCGCGCAGCGCGTCATAGTCGGCAGCGGTTGCGGCGACCAGGGGCGCGCGCTGGGTATCCGACATCAGGCTCGAGGCCACCCCGACCGCCCGGCTGGCGTCGAGCACGTGGATCACCGGCCCGGTGTACGCGGGGTCGATGCGCAGCGCGGTATGCGCCTTGCTGGTAGTGGCGCCGCCGATCAGCAGCGGAAGCGCCAGGCCGGCGCGCTGCATCTCGCCCGCGACGGTGACCATTTCGTCCAGCGACGGGGTGATCAGGCCGCTTAAACCGATCATGTCGGCATCATTGTCGTTGGCGGATTTCAATATGTCCTGCCACGGCACCATCACGCCCAGATCGACGACTTCGAAGCCGTTGCACTGAAGCACCACGCCGACGATGTTCTTGCCGATGTCGTGGACGTCGCCCTTGACCGTGGCCATGACGATCCGGCCCTTGCCCCGGGTCGATCCGGTGCGTTCCTTTTCCGCCTCGATGAAGGGGATGAGGTGGGCGACCGAGCGTTTCATCACGCGCGCCGATTTGACCACCTGCGGCAAGAACATCTTGCCCGATCCGAACAGGTCGCCGACGACGTTCATGCCGTCCATCAGCGGCCCTTCGATGACGTGGATCGGGCGCTCCGCGGACAGCCGGGCTTCCTCGGTATCCTCGACAATATGCGCGTCGATGCCCTTGACCAAGGCGTAGCTGAGGCGCTCGGCGACCGGCAGCGAGCGCCATTCGGCGGCGGCCTTTTCCTGCGCTTCATCGGTGCCGCGAAAGCGTTCGGCCAAGGTCACCAGCCGCTCGGTGGCATCGCCTCCGTTTTTGGGCGTGCGGTCGAGCACGACATCCTCGCACGCCTCGCGCAG
>JARXKO010000172.1 GCA_030271595.1 Pseudomonadota bacterium
GGTTGCGATTCCTCGCGGCTGTTCGCGATCCGGTCCATCTCGGCCTGGATCGCGGCCGGGTCGCCGCGGCGGCCGCGAAAGGTCGCCGATACGACCACCGCCTGGTCGGGCAATTCGCTGTGGCGATAGCTGTAGTTGAGGTCGGCGTTGCTCAGCGTGACCCGCTCGCCCGAGCGCAGCACTACTTCACATTCGACCAGGATTTCGCGGGTTTCGCGGCCGTAGGCGCCGCCGTTCATGCGCACGAACCCGCCAACCGTTCCGGGGATCGAGCGGAGGAATTCGACCCCAGCGATCCCGGCGTCGCGCGCACTCGAGGAGACCAGGATGCCGCTGGCCCCGCCGCCGCATCTGAGCGTCACGTTATCGACCCGCTCGACCTTGGCGAACGGCTTGCCGAGGCGCACGACGACTCCGGGGACGCCGCCGTCGCGGACGATGAGGTTGGAGCCGAGGCCGAGCGCCATCACCGGCACCCCGGGATCGATCTGGCGCATGAATTCGGCGAGGTCGCCGGCATCGGCCGGCTCGAACAACGTTTCCGCCGCGCCGCCGCTCTTGAACCACACCAGGGGCGCAAGCGGGGCATTGGCGGTCAGCCGCCCGCGCACCTTGGGCAAGGTCGAGGTGTCGCTCATCGCCGGGCGCGCGCGCTGGCGACGCCGTCGGGCAAATTCGCCGCCCATTTGGTGATGTCGCCAGCACCCATGCAGATGATCATGTCGCCCTTGGCGGCGAGATCGCGCAGCCCGACGCAGAGCTCGTCGAAATCGGCGACCGCCTTGACCATGCGGTGACCGTGGGCGCGCAAGCCCTCCGCGAGGGCGGTCGCGTCGACGCCTTCGATCGGCTCCTCGCCGGCGGCATAGACGGGCGTCACGAACACGATGTCGGCATCGTTGAAGGCGTTTTGAAACTCCTCCATCAAATCGTTGAGCCGCGAATAACGGTGCGGCTGGACAACCGCGATCACCCGCCCCTCGGCGCCTTCGCGGGCGGCGCTGAGGACGGCGCGGATTTCGGTCGGGTGGTGGGCATAATCGTCGATCACCGCCGCGCCATGAACCTCGCCGATTTTGGTGAACCGGCGCTTGACCCCTTCGAAGCGGGCAAAACCGCTGACCACGTCGGTGTCCTTGGTGCCTAGCTCAAGCGCGACCGCAACCGCGGCCAGCGCGTTCAGGATGTTGTGGCGGCCGGGGATCGGCACCTCGACCTGCTCGATCGTCCGCCGGTCGCCGTCCTTGCCCAGGACCGAGACGTCAAAGCGGCTCCCGCCCGGCACCGGCTGGACGTTTTCGGCGCGGATGTCGGCCAATGCGGAAAAACCGTAAGTGACGATCCGGCGGTCGCGGATGCGGCTGAGCACGCCCTGCACTTCGGGATGATCGACGCACATCACGCCGAGGCCATAGAAGGGGACGTTCTCGATGAATTCGACGAACGCGTCCTTGACCCGATCGAAGTTTCCATAATGTTCGAGATGCTCGGGATCGATGTTGGTGACGACCGCGATGGTCCCGTCGAGCCTCAGGAAGCTGCCATCGCTTTCATCGGCCTCGATCACCCACCAATCGCTTTTGCCGAGCCTGGCGTTGGAGCCATAGCCGTTGATGATCCCGCCGTTGATCACCGTCGGGTCGAGCCCGCCGGCGTCGAGCAATGCGGCGATCATCGAGGTCGTCGTGGTCTTGCCGTGGGTGCCGGCGACCGCGACCGTCTTCTGCATCCGCATCAATTCGGCAAGCATCTCGGCGCGGCGCACCCGCGGTAGGCGGCGCTCGGCCGCGGCCGCGATCTCGGGATTGTCGTCCCTGATCGCGGTCGAGCAGACGACCACCGCGGCGTCGCCGAGATTGTCCGCCGAATGGCCGATCGAAACGGGAATCCCGGTCTTGCGCAATTTCTCGACGACATAGCCATCGGCGACATCGGACCCCTGCACCGTATAGCCAAGCTGGTGCATGACTTCGGCGATGCCCGACATGCCGATGCCGCCGATGCCGACGAAATGGATCGTGCCGATGTCGGTCCCCATCGCTTTCATCATGCCGGCACCCCGCCGACGGCAAGCGACGCGGCTGCAAGCGGCGACGTCGCCGGACCGACCTCGATCGGAGCGACCGTGCCGGCGACCCGCTCGGCGAGGTCGGCAAGGTCGCGCGCGGCGTGCGGACGGCCGACCGAAAGCGCGCGCTGGGCGGCATTGTTGAGCGCCACCGGGTCGCCCGCCATGGCCTCGATCTGGCGGGCGAGCACGTCCGGAGTGAAGGCCGATTGCTGGATTGTGCGGGCACCGCCGGCGGCGGTTATCTCCCGCGCATTGGCGGTCTGGTGATCGTCGGTCGCGGCGGCGAAGGGGATGAGGATCGCGGGCCGTCCGGCAGCGGTCAGTTCGGCGATGGTCGAAGCGCCGGCGCGGCCGATGACCAGATGGGCGTCGGCATATTTGGCACCCATGTCCTCGATGTAGGTGAGAAGCTCGGCTGGAATGCCAAGTTCGGCGTAGCGCGCCCTCACCCGTTCGATGTCGTCGGGGCGGCATTGCTGGACGACTTGCAGCCGGTGGCGGAGCGACGGCCCGAGCAGCCCAAGCCCTTCCGGC
Source organism: Pseudomonadota bacterium (assembly GCA_030271595.1). Classification (GTDB taxonomy): domain Bacteria; phylum Pseudomonadota; class Alphaproteobacteria; order Sphingomonadales; family Sphingomonadaceae; genus Sphingomicrobium. The sequence continues at coordinate 2,606 of JARXKO010000172.1, forward strand.
ACAACTTCGCCGAGCACGGTTGCGCCCTGGCTGCCGCCGGTGACGAGGATTTTGAACGGGCTATATTCGTCGAAATCGGGAAACGGCATTTCGCCCAACCGGGCGATGTCGTCGCGCACCGGATTGCCGATCACCACCGCCTTGCCGCGATAGCGCGGCTTCAATCGCTCGACCTCCTCATAAGCGGTGCCGATCGCGACCGCATCGCCGGCGAGCAGGCGATTGACGCGCCCGAGCACCGCATTCTGCTCGTGGAGCAGGGTCGGAATATGGAGCGCGCTCGCGGCGAGCAGCGCCGGGAACGCGGGATATCCGCCGAATCCGACGACCGCGTCGGGGCGGTGCTGGCGATAGATGTTCTTGGCCTCGGCGCGGCCGCGGACCACGGCGTTGAGCGCCTTGAGCCAGCCGATCGGCCCACCGCCGAGGCGCCCGGCGGGCAAGATGTGGATCGGCACCTTGTCGAACAGGCCCGGGAAACGCGCGCCGCGATCGTCGGTGATCAGCAGCACGCCATGCCCGCGGCGCCTCAACTCCGCCGCAAGCGCATGGGCCGGGATCATATGTCCGCCGGTACCGCCAGCGGCCAACACAAAGTTCATGCCGTCAGCGACTCCCCGCTCCATTTCACGACATAGGGCGAACGCGTGAGATACGGGTTCCGGCGCGTGAAAGCGAGCAGCAAGCCCATGCCGATCGACAGCGCCAGCATCGAGCTCCCGCCATAGGAAATGAACGGCAGGGTCATGCCCTTGGACGGGGCCAGCTGGACGTTGACCATCATGTTGATCAGCGCCTGAACCCCGAGCTCGGTGACGAGGCCGGCGCCGGCAAGGATGGCGAAGGACGAATCCTCGTCGAGCAGCTTGATCAGCACCCGGGCGATGATGCCCAGATAAAGCAAGGCGATGGCGAGGCAGGCGATGAGCCCGAACTCTTCGCCGATGACCGAAAAGATATAATCGGTGTGCGGCTCGGGCAGGCCGAACTTGCGCGTGCCGCCGCCGGGCCCCATCC
>JARXKO010000173.1:0-1542 GCA_030271595.1 Pseudomonadota bacterium
GCGCGGGCGGCAATTTCTGTTCGGGCGGCGACGTCCACGAAATCATCGGGCCGCTGACCAAAATGGATCGCGACGGCCTACTTCGTTTCACTCGCATGACCGGCGACCTGGTCGAGGCGATGCGCGCCTGCCCGCAGCCGATCGTCGCCGCGGTCGAAGGCGTGTGCGCCGGCGCCGGGGCGATCATGGCCATGGCCAGCGACCTGCGGCTGAGTTCACGCGATTCCAAGACCGCGTTTCTGTTCACCCGGGTCGGGCTGAGCGGCGCCGACATGGGCGCCTGCGCGATCCTGCCGCGGCTGATCGGCCATGGGCGAGCGGCGGAATTGCTGTTCACCGGGCGATCGATGTCCGCCGAGGAAGGGCATGACTGGGGCTTTTACAACCGCCTGTGCGATGATGTTTTGGGCGAGGCGCAGGCGCTTGCGGCGCAGATCGCGTCGGGGCCGACTTATGCCCATGCGGTGACCAAGCGCCAGCTCGACGCCGAATGGAATGTCGCCATCGTGGAGGCGCTGGCGATGGAGGCCGAGGCCCAGGCCGATTGCATGGAAACCAAGGATTTCAAGCGCGCTTACGAAGCCTTCGCGGCCAAGCGGACGCCGCACTTCGAGGGCGATTGATGGCCGATCGCGGCTATTTCGACTGGCCGTTCTTCGACGAACGCCACCGCGCGTTGGCTGTGCGGATCGGCGCATGGTGCGCGGCCCATCCGGTCGACACCGGCGGCGACCTCGATGCCGAATGCCGGCGTCTGGTCAAGGCACTTGGCGGTGCGGGGCTGCTCGAATTGTGCGTCGCCGAGGGGGACCACCGGCCCGACGTCCGCAGCCTTGCAATCGCTCGAGAAACGCTCGCCCGCCACAGCGCGCTGGCCGATTTCGCCTTTGCCATGCAGGGCCTTGGGTCGGGCGCGATTTCGCTGTTCGGGAGCGCCGCGCAGAAAGCCGAGTGGCTGCCGAAAGTCGCCAGTGGCGAAAAGATTGCAGCCTTCGCGATGACCGAACCCGAATGCGGTTCTGACGCCGCCAATGTCGCGATGACCGCGGCCCGCGACGGCGACGGCTGGGTGCTTGCCGGCGAGAAGACCTACATTTCCAACGGCGGGATTGCGGATTTTTACCTGACCTTCGCGCGCAGCGGCGAAGGCGAGGGATCGCGCGGGCTGTCCGCCTTCATCGTCCCCGCCGACAGCCGCGGCCTGACAATCGCCGAGCGCATCGAAGTGGTTTCGCCGCACCCGCTAGCGCGACTTCGCTACGACGACGTGCCGGTTTCCGCCGGGGCGCTGGTCGGCAGCGCGGGCGACGGCTTCCGCATCGGCATGGAAGTGCTCAACCTGTTCCGGGTGACGGTCGCCGCCGCTGCACTCGGCCTTGCCCGGCGCGCGCTGGATGAAGCGCTGGCTTTCTCATCGAGCCGCCGGCTGGGGAAAGGAATGCTTGCCGACAATGCGGTGACCCAGGCCAGGCTCGCCGACATGGCGACCGCGATCGATGCTTCGGCTTTGCTGGTTTATCGTGCCGCGTGGCAGCAGGACGT
>JARXKO010000173.1:1642-3616 GCA_030271595.1 Pseudomonadota bacterium
GCCGACAACCGCCGCGCCGCCGCCATGGCCAAGCTTTACGCCACCGAAGCGGCGCAGCAGGTGATCGACGACGCGGTCCAGATGCACGGCGGCGCCGGGGTCACGCGCGGAGTCACCGTCGAGCACCTCTACCGCGACATCCGCGCTTTGCGCATTTACGAAGGCGCGAGCGAAGTGCAGCGCCAGATCATCGCCCGCGACCTGCTCAGGGAGTTTCGCCAATGACCATCCTGCAACCCCCGGGCTGGCCGCGGCCAAAGGGCTATTCCAACGGCATTGCGGCGCGCGGGCGAATGATCTTCACCGCCGGCGTCGTTGGCTGGGACGAACGCGAGAGCTTTCCCTCCTACCGGTTGCACGAACAATTCGCGCAGGCGCTGCGCAATATCGTCGCTATCCTGGCCGAGGACGGCGCCGGCCCCGAACATATCGTGCGCCTGACCTGCTACATCCTCGAGCGCGGCGAATATCTGCGCGAGCGCGACGAGATTGGCACCGCGTGGCGCGACATCATCGGCGATCATTATCCGGCGGTCGCGCTGGTCGAGGTCAAGGGCCTGCTCGAACCCGCCGCCAAGGTCGAGATCGAGGCGACGGCCGTGGTTCCGGAGCCATGACCCGCTCACTCGTCATTCGCGCGCACTAAGAGTGTACGATTCCTTCGTCCGTGACCGCTTGCCGCCGGCGGAGTTGCTGCCCGAATTCCAGTTGCTCGATTATCCCGAACGGCTCAACGCCGCGGCCGAATTGCTCGGCGGCGGCGCGCCGGGGGCGCTCGCGATCGTCAACGAACATGGCGCCAGGACCTACGCAGAGCTCGACGATTTCAGCGGCCGAATCGCGCGTTTGCTGGTCGACGAGCATGGCCTCGTCCCGGGTAACCGGGTCCTTCTGCGCGGCCCCAACAGCTACACCATCACCGCCGCCTGGCTTGGCATCTTGAAGGCTGGCGGGGTCGCGGTATCGACCATGCCACTGCTTCGCCCGGGCGAGATCGCGACCGTGATCGAGCGCGCGCAGATCAGCCACGCGATGGTCGATTCGCGCTTCATCGGCGATTTCCGCGAGGCGATGGATCAGACCCATATCGTCAAGCATCTGGTCAAATTCGACGGCGATTTCGGCCATGGCGAACTCGAGACCAGGACCGCCTCGCTAGTCCCGCTCGACCCGGTCGAGACCGGCCGCGACGACCCGGCGCTGATCGCCTTCACCAGCGGCACCACCGGCGTGCCCAAGGGCTGCATCCAGTTTCACCGCGACATCCTCGCGCCGTGCGACACGTTCGCCAGACATTTGATCGGTCCCAAGCCGGGTGACGTGTTCCTGACCTCGGCGCCGATGGCCTTCACCTTCGGGCTCGGCATCACCCCGCTCTTCCCGCTGCGTTTCGGCGCGGCCAGCGCGACCGTCGAGCAGGCGAGCCCGGTCGCACTGCTCGAGGCGATCGCGAAGTTCGGCGTCACCCACCTCGGCACCGCGCCGACGGCGTACAAGGCGATGCTTGCGACCGAGTCCGGGGAATTGCTCGATGCCGCGCTCAAGACTCTGCGCACCTGCATTTCCGCGGGCGAACATCTCCCCGAAGCCATCTGGCATAGGTGGAAGGAGCGTACCGGGCTCGCCATCATCGACGGCATCGGATCGACCGAGATGATGCATATCTTCGTGTCCGCCGCGGGCGGTGACATTCGCCCCGGTGCGACCGGCAAGGCGGTGCCGGGCTATGCAGTTACTGTGCTCGATCCCGCGAACCAACCGATGATCGAGGGTGAAGGCCGCCTCGCGGTCAAGGGCCCGACCGGCTGCCGCTACCTGGATGACGAGCGCCAGGCCGATTATGTGGCACAGGGCTGGAACGTCACCGGCGACACCTACCGCAAGGATGCCGACGGCTATTTCTGGTACCTCGCGCGGAGCGACGACATGATCGTCAGCTCGGGCTACAACATCGGCGCGCCCGAAGTGGAAAAT
>JARXKO010000174.1:0-2176 GCA_030271595.1 Pseudomonadota bacterium
TTCTCGGCGGTCTTGGAAAAGCCGCCGCGCAGGCGGTCGAGCCAGCTCATGCCCACAGCGCCGTCAGCTGGCCGCCAGCCCGGGCGATGATCCGCGCGCTGCCCCTATCGCCGCGGCTGGCACCGGCAATCGCGACTGGCGCGAAATTGCCGCTGTGGCCCAGACCATCGCCTTCGATGAGGACTGGCAATGCGGTGCCGATCAGGCTGTCGAGCCAGCGTGTGCGGCGCTCGGCAGCCCGCTCGCGCAACCGCGCCGCGCGCGCTTTCACGATTGCACGGTCGACCTGCGGCATTCGCGCTGCGGGCGTGTTCGGGCGCGGCGAGAAAGGGAAGATGTGGGCCGACACGATGTCGCAATCATCGAGTAATTTCAGACTGTTCACAGCCATTTCTTCTGTTTCTGTGGGAAAGCCGGCGATGAGGTCGGCGCCGATCGTCGAGTCCGCCCGCGCCGACTTGATCCGATCGACCGTTGCGACCGCCTGGGCGCGGCTGTGGCGGCGCTTCATGCGCTTGAGGACCATGTCGTCCCCGGCCTGGAGCGAGAGGTGGAAATGCGGCATCAGCCGCGGTTCGCCGGCGATCAATTCGAACAAGGCCTCGTCGATTTCGATGCTGTCGAGCGAGGACAGGCGCAGCCGCTGGAGCCGCGGCTCGGCGGCCAGCAGCCGCTGGCACAATGTCCCAAGGCCGCCTTCGACGTCGGTGATATCGACTCCGGTAAGGACGATTTCGCGGGCGCCGCGGTCGATCTCGCGGGCGATTGCGTCCCTCACCGCCTCGAACGGATAGGATCGGCTTTCGCCGCGCGCCTGCCAGATCGAGCAAAACGTGCAGCGGTGGTCGCATCCGGTCTGCACCGCGACATAGGCCTTGATGTGCGACTGAAGCCCGCGCGCCACTGGCGCCATGACGCCAGTCACTTCACCGCGCTCTCCCTGAGCTTGTCGAAGGGTATCTCCATTCGCAGCGGCAAACGCTCGCCCTTCGACAGGCTCAGGGTGAGCGCCCTTTTGATCCCACAATCGAGGGTGAAGCTTGTCGCGATTGCCGACTACCCGGGTTACCCCGTCGATTGCCGCGAACGCCGCGGGGTCGAGTTCGGCGGCGCATCCGGTGACGAGGATTTTTGCATCGGGACGGTCGCGATGGGCGCGGCGGATCGCCTGGCGGGTCTGGCGGACCGCTTCATTGGTCACCGCGCAGCTGTTGACGATGGTCCAGTTCTCGCTGTCGGGCACCGAGCGGCCAATGGTTTCGGCCTCGGCGAAATTGAGCCTGCAGCCGAGGCTGATTGTCTGAACGGTCATGCCAGCGCATCCAGGTCGAGTTCGCCTTCGAACACGTGGGTCGCCTGGCCGCGCATTCGGATCGCTTCGCCCGGTGCCCAGGCAATGGTCAGCGACCCGCCCGGCATGTCGACCCGAACCGGAGAGGCGGCGCGCTTCGAGGCGATTGCAGCGACCGCAGCGGCGCAGGCGCCGGTCCCGCACGCCAACGTCAGGCCCGTGCCGCGCTCCCATGTCCGCAGCTTGAGACCGGTGGTGGTGACCTCGGCGACATTGACGTTGATTCGCTCGGGGAAGGCGGGGTCGGCTTCGATCCGGGGCCCAAGCATGTCGAGCGGCACGGCATCGGCATCGGCGACAAAGAAGACGAGATGCGGGTTGCCGACGTTGAGCGCCAGCGGCTGGTCAAGATCGTCCCACGCCATCGGCAGCGGATTGGTGTCCATCGGGTCGGCGAGCGGGATGTCGGCCCAGCCGAAGCGCGGCTCGACCAAGGTCACCTCGACCTCGCCATCGATGGCCCCGCCGCTGAGCACTCCGCCGGCCGTCTCGATCGTTGTGGCGCCGGTCAGGGCTACGACGCAGCGGGTGGCATTGCCGCAGCTTTCGACCTCGCCGCCATCGGGGTTCCAGATGCGCATCCGCAGGTCGGCGCGGTCGCTGTCGTCGAGCACGATCAGCTGGTCGCAGCCAATTCCGGTGCGGCGGTCGGCGATAGCGCGGGCAAGCGGCGGAGTAACCTCAAACGGCCCTTCACCGGACTTTGGGCGCGCATCGACAATCACGAAATCATTGCCCAGACCATGCATCTTGTGGAAGTGACGCTGCATCGGTCGCGTGACTTAGGGAGCGGCCCTTGGAGTGTCCACTGTCGTCATTGCGAGC
>JARXKO010000174.1:2276-3609 GCA_030271595.1 Pseudomonadota bacterium
GACGGATATCGGAGTGAAATCATGACCAGAGCCGCAAGTGACGTCATGCAATCGGTGATCTTTTCCGCGGTGCTCGATGCGCTCGCGGCGCTGAAGAAGGCGTCGGGCGGGCTGCCCAACCAATTGCTGCGCGACGTCCAGGCGATCCATGCCAATGTCACCTTCGCCGATTTGCCCAAGGATTTGCAGGACTCGATCGTCGCCACCACTCGCTCCGCCTTCACGCAATTGCTGAAGGAGGGCTATGCGGTCGGCCCCAAGTCCGAGCAGCGCAGCGCTCCGCCGATCGACCGCGTACCCGAACGCGACCGTGAGCGGCGCGATTCCGGCGAGCGCCGCTTCGTGCGCAATACGCCGGGGCGGCGCGGTCCCGGCGGAGGGCCGCGGGGCGGCGCTCCAGGCGGGGGTGTCAACCGGGGAGGGCGGCCACCCAAGGGCGGCAAACCTTCGGAATGATCAGCGCCCGTCGCCCTTAACTTGTCGACGAGCTGGCGTTCTGATCCGCGATGAATGCGGTGCTCCGACAAGCCAAGCACGACCTGCGACTGGACCGATCTCCGAAAAGTTGATTCCCGCGTCTGGGGCGGCTAAGCGCGTCAGCGTCTTTACGACAACATCGATGTTTGCGCTCATGGGTGCGCGCTGGCCGACGAGGTTTCGTCCGCCGGCGTCTTCGCGTTTTGCATCCCGTTCGGGCGCGGCCATCGATCGAGGAGAAGTGAATGTTCGACTCGTTGAGCGATCGGCTCGGCACCGTTTTCGACCGGCTTCGCGGCCGCGGCGCGCTCACCGAGAGTGACGTGCGCGCGGCGCTGCGCGAAGTGCGCGTGGCGCTGCTCGAGGCCGATGTCGCTCTGCCGGTAGCGCGCGATTTCGTCGATCGGGTCACCGAACAGGCGGTCGGGCAGGACGTGCTGCGCTCGGTCACGCCGGGGCAGATGGTGGTCAAGCTGGTCCACGATGCGCTGGTCGAGACGCTCGGCTCGGACACCGCCGAACTCAATTTCAACACCGCTCCGCCGGCGGTAATCCTGATGGTCGGCCTCCAGGGGTCGGGCAAGACCACCACCACCGCCAAGCTCGGCAAACGGCTCAAGGACAAGGACCGCAAGAAGGTCTTGATGGCCTCGCTCGACGTCGCCCGTCCGGCCGCGCAGGAGCAGCTGGCGGTGCTCGGCACCCAGGCCGGGGTCGATACGCTGCCCGTAGTGGTCGGTCAGCAGCCGGTCGAGATCGCCAGGCGCGCGGTCCAGTCGGCCAAGCTCCAAGGTTATGACGTCGTCCTGCTCGATACCGCCGGGCGGCTCCACGTCGACGATGCGCTGATGGCCGA
>JARXKO010000175.1 GCA_030271595.1 Pseudomonadota bacterium
GACATCAGCAGCGCATTGCGGCGCGCGAATTGGCGGCGGGGAAGGCGGAACGCGTTCGATACAAAAGCGGTCATTTCAGGCTCCATGGCCATAAGCGGCTGGTGAGTGAGACGAGAAAGCGCGGGCTTGGCTTTTCATTCAATAGACCGACGCGGGTCAGCGGGACGGCGACCGCGGCATCGAGCGCGAACCGGCCAAAACCGATGCGCGCGCCGCCGCCGACGCTGTTGAGATGGTTCGACTGATCGAGGATGGTGAGCTTGTCGAGATTGCTGATCCGGGCATAGTCCCAAAAGGCATAGGTCTCGATTGCCGGTTTCTTGGCGGTGCGCTGGACCCGGCTCCCGAAACGGATTTCGGACTGGGTGCCAAAACCGCGGTCGCCGATGAGCGTGCCCGGGTCATAGCCGCGGCCGACGGTGTAATTGCCGGCGGAATATTCCTCGAAGCTGAGCAGTGGCTGCCACGCGGTTTGCGCGCGCACGGTCAGGCCGAAGGTGACATTACGGATCGGGCGCAGCTCGGCAAAGGCGGTCGAGCGCAGGACCACCGCGGTGGCCCGGCCTTCGAGGCGGCTCGGGGGTACTACTCCCGGGCCGAGGCACTTGGCGCCGGTCGGCCCGCAATAGCCGGTGGCACCGAATATCGACAGGCCCTTGCGGAGCTCGACCTGGCCCGAGAGCCGCCAGAACGGCTCGGCGAGCGAGGTCCAGCTGCGCGAAAAGTCATCGCTCAGGGAATCGGCGGTGACCCGTGCGAAACCGACCCGCAGGCGGTCGCGGGTCAGATCAATCCCGTCGAGCTTCACGTCTTGATTGACGAAATCCATGCCGGCCGCTCCGCGGATCGACTGGGTCAGCTTGCGCACGAACGGATAGTCGAGTTCGAACGTGTTGAGCAGGGTATTGGCGCGCACCTTGGTGTTGGGGATCGTCGGCCGGGCCCAGGCGTAAGTGAACAGGTCCGACACGCTCAAACCCTCACCGCCAATGCGGAAATCATGGCCGAGCTGAACCGTCTGCTGCTCCTTGAGGTCGGAAGTGGTGAACCCCGAAATCGTGGTCCGGTCGCCGAGGCCGGTGAGGCCGAAAATCTGGCCGCGCAGCAGCCCGCCCCACGGTCCGAGCGAGTGCGATCCGGAATTCTGGATGTTGGCATCGACATAGACCGGCATATGCTGGACGGTAACGTCGCCGATGACCTCGCCCGGCTGGGTTCCCGCGGGGCGAAGCGTCAAGCGAATATTGTAGCCGGGAATGTCGCTCGCAAGCAGCAGGTAGCGCTCGGCCTGATATTTGTTGAACACGTCCTGCTTGGTCAGCTGGTTCATATAACCGGCGATGATGTGCTCGGCGCCGCCGGCGTCGCCGCGGACCCGCACCTGGGTCAAATGGGCCATCAAGATATTGAAGCGAATGACGCCGTTGGCGATGCGTTGTTCGGGGACCTGGACCGCGGCTACGTAACCGGCGTTGCGGAGCATCGTCGCGACCCGGTCGCGGATTTCGCAGACCACCGCAATCGGCTCCTCGCGGCCGACGTAATATCGATAGGCCGGGCCAAGCTCGGCTGCGGTCATGCCCTTCAGGCCCTGAAATTCGACCCCTTGCACTTGCAGACGGATGGCCGCGAACTCGGGTCCATCGAGCGCGCACGGCGAGCGCTCGACGACGCCCTCGACTTCAACGCGCGGCGCCCGGATCTGGGGTTGGACAGTCTGCTCGCGGGTCACTTCTTCGCGAGTAGGGGGCAAAATGTCGGAAGCGGACTGGGCAGACGCGACTTGCGGCAAGCCGAGCGCGACCGAGCCGAGCCATGCGCCCAGCATCAATCGATCGCGAATGCGAGCCCGGCCTTGTTCGAATTGCGACGTAACTGCCAAGAGGACCCCCCCTCTGAAAGCGGCTGTATCTCGAATCGTTTTTTCGCTGATTTCCGACGCGTTTAGAGCAGCTTACCTATTAATAAACAAGAGCACCTTAACCTTTTTTACATTTTTCCCTTAGCGGAGTCTCGCCGAATCGACGAATTTTGCCTCCAATTTGTCCCCGGATGAAACGATCGCTGCCGTGCGGGCGCGATTCCAGGGGCGTGATTTCGACCCCGCAACCGTCGCCGCCTCGATTGCGTTGAGCAGGAATGTATCGACCGCATCTCAATTCGAAGGACCGCGGCGGGGCGATTACGGCGGTGGTCGCGATCCACGCCGCCTTGCTGTTCGTGTTGCTTCATTTGTCGGGACAGATCGATCTCGCCGATCCGCAAAGCGTGCTTCGCACGTTCGACGTGATCGCGGTGCCGCCGCCACCGCCAGTACCGCCGCCGGCGCGGCAGCAAACCAAAGCCCGGCCCAAGCAGAAGGAGGGCGGATCCGCGCCGAAGAACATCAAGAGCGAGGCAACGCCGGTGACGGCGCCCAAGCCGAAGGTCGAGCCCCAGCGACCCAATCCCGTGGTGGTCGCCGTGGTGCCGCGCCAGGGCGCCGATTCGACCCAGGGTGCTGCGGCGGTCATCGGCCCGGGAACTGGGTCCGGCGGCCGCGGCACTGGAACTGGCAGCGGCCTTGGCGGCAACGGCCCGGGCGGTGGCGGCGGCGGCGGGATGGCCGTCCCGGTTCGGCTGGTGCGGGGCATCAGCGGCCGCGATTATCCGCGTCAAATCATGGCCAGCTGGCCGGGAGGGGGGCGGATCGACGTGATCCTTCGAGTCGAGGCCAATGGCCGAGTCAGCAGCTGCCGGGTCGGGCGCTCGTTCGGCAATCCGGCCGCCGACCAATGGACCTGCGCGCTGATCACCCAGCGGGGCCAGTTCCGCCCCGCGCTCGACCGGTCCGGAATGCCGATGGCGGGATGGTTCGGCTATTCCCAAGCCGATCGCTGAGACGCGCAGCAGCGGCGAAAGCGCCTCCCCAAGCGCGGGCTAAGGCTCTAGGGGCACTCCATCAGTTGGAGAATCGCAGATGATCGAAGTCGAATGGTGGGACTATGATACGCCCGAGGAACTGGCCGAAGCGGTCGCGGGCGATGTCGGCTTCATCATCGAAAGCGCGGTCGACGCCCGCTCGTCTTCGCTCGTGGCGTTGCCCGGCGGCGAGGACGAAGCGGCCTTCCTGGTCAAGCTGGCGCGCCAGCAATTGCCATGGAAAAAGGTGACCATCATCCCGACCGACGATCTGGTCGTCGGACTCGATGACGATCGCTCCAGGATCCGCTCGCTGGCCAAGACCTTCCTGCCGCTCGGCGGGCGCGTATTTCCGGTGGTGAGCAGCGGCGCCGAGGATTATCGCGCCGCCGGCAGCGCCGCCGATGCGCGGCTCCAGGACCTGCCGTGGCCGCCCGATCTGGTCTGGCTCGGGATGGGCGAGGGCGGTGACACCGCGGGCCTGTTTGCGGGCGGCGACCTCCAGTCGGCAATGGACTCCCCCAAGGCACGCCGGGCGATCGGAGTCATGCCCGAGGGAGGCGACGGCATGGCCCGGGTCAGCCTGACCCGAGCCGCAATATTGTCGGCGAGGACGCTCCTCATCACCGTGACAGGGCAGGACAAGCGCGATCTGCTCGAGCTGGCGATTGCCGACGGCCACAGCTCGAAGCTGCCGATCGG
>JARXKO010000176.1 GCA_030271595.1 Pseudomonadota bacterium
GTCCATTCGAGCGTCGTCGCGCCTTCACCCCACGGATTGTCCGGCGCCTTCTTGCCCGCGATCAGCGACCAGATGATGTTGATGAAGAAGATCGCGACCCCGGCGATGGTGATCATGTAGCCGATCGAGGACAACTTATTCCAGTAGGCTAGCGCCGGCGTGTAGTCGGGGATCCGCCGTTCCATTCCGTCAAGGCCAAGGAAGTGCTGGGGAAAGAAGATGATGTTCACGCCGATGAACATGATGAAGAAATGCAACTTGCCGAGCAGCTCATTGTACATTTTGCCGCTCATTTTCGGGAACCAGTAATAGAAGCCCCCGAAAATCGAGAATACCGCGCCGAGGCTGAGCACATAGTGGAAGTGGGCGACGACGTAATACGTGTCGTGCATGTAATTATCGACCCCGCCATTGGCGAGGACGACCCCGGTCACGCCGCCGATGGTGAACAGGAAGATGAAGCCGATCGCCCACAGCATCGGCGTCTCGAAGCTGATCGAGCCGCCCCACATGGTCGCGATCCAGCTGAAGACCTTGACCCCGGTGGGTACCGCGATGACCATCGTCGCGGCGGTGAAATACATCTTTTCATCGACGTTCATGCCCGTGGTGAACATGTGGTGCGCCCAGACGACGAAGCCGATGACGCCGATGGCAACCATCGCATAAGCCATGCCGAGATAGCCGAACACCGGCTTGCGGCTGAAGGTCGCGATGATTTGGCTGATCATGCCGAAGCCGGGCAGGATCATGATGTAGACTTCCGGATGGCCGAAGAACCAGAACAGGTGCTGGTAGAGCACGGGGTTGCCGCCGCCCGCCGCATCGAAAAAGGTAGTCCCGAAATTGCGGTCGGTCAGGAGCATGGTGATCGCGCCCGCGAGCACCGGCAGCGCCAGCAGCAGGAGGAAGGCGGTGACCAGCACCGACCATACGAACAACGGCATTTTGTGCAGGGTCATCCCCGGCGCGCGCATGTTGAAGATGGTGGTGATGAAATTGATCGCGCCAAGGATCGAACTGGCCCCGGCGAGGTGCAATGAAAAGATCACCATGTCGACCGCGGGTCCCGACGAGCCGGAAGTCGAGAGCGGCGCATAGACTGTCCAGCCGGTGCCCGCGCCAAGCCCTGTCCCGCCGCTGACGAAGGTCGAACCGAGCAGCAGCGCGAAGCTCGGGACCAGCAGCCAGAAGCTGATGTTGTTCATCCGCGGAAAGGCCATGTCCGGCGCGCCGATCATCAGCGGCACGAACCAGTTGCCGAACCCGCCGATCATCGCCGGCATGACCATGAAGAACACCATGATCAGGCCGTGCGCCGTAACCAGCACGTTCCAGTGATGGACCCATTCATCAAAATTGGCGGTGCCCGAGCCGATCGGCCAGGCGCGGTTGAGGACCTGAATGCCAGGCTCCATCAATTCCCACCGCATGATCCCCGAAATGCTGCCACCGATCACCCCGGCGACGATGGCGAAGAGCAGATAGAGCGTGCCGATGTCCTTGTGATTGGTCGACATGAACCAGCGGGTAAAAAAGCCCGGCTTGTGGTCCGCGTCGTGATGATCGTGCCCCCCGGCGTCATGGGCCTTGAGGTGGAGGGCGTCGGCGGTGGTGCTCATGGTCTGTGGCTTCCGATCGAATTAATTCTGCGCCGTGGCGGGCTGGTTGGTCGCGGTCGCGGCGATTGCTGATCCGGCAGTCGGGGCGGCTGCGGCCGGGGTTGCGGTGGCTAGGGGAGCCGAAGCCTGGACGACCTGCGCGCCGCCGGGCAGTTTGCCGCCCTGCTGGCCGATCCACTGGTTGAACTGTGCCTGCGGAACAACCTCGACGGCGATCGGCATGAACCCGTGACGCGCGCCGCAAAGCTGGCTGCACTGGCCGAAATAGACCCCTGGCCGGTCGACCTTGACCCAGGTTTCGTGAACCTGGCCCGGGTTGGCGTCCTGCTTGATCCAGAAGGCGGGCACGGCGAAACTGTGGATGACGTCGTCGGCGGTAACGAGGAACTTGACCACCTTGCCGGCGGGGATGACCACGCGATTGTCGACCGCGAACAGCGGCGGGCCGTCATTGTCGGTCCTGGCGCGCTGGTTGGGCTGACGGTTGGGGTCATTGGCTTCCTTCAGCATGTAACTGTCGAAGGTCACGCCCATGTCGGGATAATCGTAGCTCCAATACCATTGGTGGCCGGTGACCTTGATCGTGACATCGGCCGGCGGCGGCGAATATTGGTGACGCAGCAGGCGGATCGAAGGGATCGCGATCCCGACCAGGATGAGCACCGGGAGCAAGGTCCAGATGATCTCGATCGCGGTGTTGTGCGAATTGCGCGATGGGGTTGGATTGGCGCTGCGGCGGAAGCGGACCATCGCCACCAAAAGCAGGATGAGAACGAAGGCGCTGATCAACCCGCACAGCCACAGCAGCGGCCCGTTGTGGAATGCCGAAGCTTCCTCGCCGATCGGGGTAACCTGGGTCTGCAGGCCCATGCGCCCGTCGGGCTCACCGATGCCAGGGGTGGGGATCATGTGACCGACGCTGCCCGGAACCACCGGCGCCGGGGCGGCGCCCGCTGCCGGAACACCGCCTGCTGGAGTCGTGGCTGCCGGAGTCGCGGCGGCTGCTGGAGTCGCGGCAGCCGGAGTTGCGCCAGCCGCCGTCGCGGGCGATGCCTGAGTCGCTGCCGGAGCCTGCGCTGCTGCTGGGGTCATTCCGGCGGCGGCGAGTGCGATCGCCCATCCAATCAATTTCATTTTCACCCCGATAACGAATGTGCGAGACCGCCCGGAGCGCGCGCACCCGGCGGAATGGGCGGCCTTATAGGCGCGGCTTTTCAGTCCCTCAAGCGCATCTTGGGAGAAGTGCCCAAGGGAGTTGATGGGGCTTGCCCGCGCGCCTATTGGCACTCGCCAAAGCCATGTTGACCGACGCCCAGATCCTCGCCGAATTCCGCGCTGCCGACGCGCTGCTCGAAGGGCATTTCATCTTGTCCTCGGGACTGCGCAGTCCGCGCTATCTGCAATGCGCGCGGGTGCTGATGGACCCGGCCCGGGCCGAGCGGCTGGCCCGGGCATTGGCCGAAAAGCTTCCCGCCGCGCTGCGCGAGGCGATCGACGTGGTGGTCTCGCCGGCGATGGGCGGGGTCATCATCGGCCATGAGATGGGCCGGGCCTTGGGCAAGCCGGCGATGTTCCTCGAGCGGCCCGACGGAGTGTTCCAGCTACGCCGGGGTTTCGCGCTCGAGCGCGGCGCTCGAGTATTGATGGTCGAGGATGTCGTCACCACCGGCCTTTCCAGCCGCGAGGCCATTGCGGCGGTTGCCGCCACTGGCGCGATCGTCATCGGCGAGGCGAGCCTGGTCGACCGGTCCTCGGGCAAGGCCGATCTCGGCGTTCCCTACACCGCGCTGATCCGGATCGACGTCCCGACCTATGACGCTGATTCGCTCCCGCCCGAGCTCGCCGCAATCCCGGCGATCAAGCCCGGCAGCCGCGCCGCCGCTTGATCGATCCCGCCCGCCCCAAGGCGCTCAGGCTGGGCGTCAACATCGACCATGTCGCGACCATCAGGAACGCGCGCGGCGGCGATTTTCCCG
>JARXKO010000177.1 GCA_030271595.1 Pseudomonadota bacterium
GGTCGCCGAGCCAGTCGCTGCCCTTGACCGTGTCGTACATGTGCCAGGTCCAGTGGTCCGGGCCCATGTTGCCCAGGCTTGCGGCGATCCCGCCCTGCGCCGCGACGGTATGGCTGCGGGTCGGGAAGACCTTGGTAATGCAGGCGGTCTTGAGCCCTTGTTCGGCCGCGCCCATGGTCGCGCGCAGGCCCGCGCCGCCGGCGCCGACGACGACCACGTCGAAGACATGGTCGATGATCTTATAGGCGCTCACGCCGTCACTCCGAAGATGATCCGGGCCAGCGCCCACAGCGCCAGCGCGCCCCCGCCAACCGCGGCGAACAGCAGCAACAGATTAACCGCGAAGCGATTGCCCTCATCATGGACATAATCGTCGACCACGACTTTGAGGCCGTCGAGCGCGTGGCGAAAGGCGACCACTACGAACAGGATCATCGGCACCGCGCCGCTCGGCGCGCGCAGCCATTCGGTTAGCGTGCGCTGGTCTAGCGCCGGTAGATACAGCAGCGAGGCGAGCAGCCATACGCCGAGCAGGAGCAAGGCGATGCTGGCGGCGCGCTCGGTCAGCCAGTGATGCCCGCCGTGATGGCCCGAGCCGAGCCCGCGAACCTTGCCCAGCGGCGATGCGCTATCCCCGAGGCTCATGCGCGTACTCCAAGGATGTAGAACCAGGTCAGCGCGGTCAGCACCAGCGCGCCGATGATGGTCAGCACCGCGAAGGTCTTGTTGACCCCAAGCTCGAACCCCGCGCCGCTATCCATGACCAGATGGCGGATGCCCGACAACAGATGCTGGAAAAAGGCCCAGGTCAGGCCAATGAGGATAATCAGGCCAAGCGGCGAGCCCGCGGCGTGGCTGAAGCGCAAATACGCTTCACCGCCCTGAGCCAAAGCGACCAGCCACCAGGTGAGCACGCCAAGCCCGACCACCGCAAGCCCGCTCCCGGTCACTCGGTGAAGGATCGAAACCAGCATGTGCGGTCCCCAGCGCCAGATACTCAAATGCGGCGAAAGCGGTCGTGGGTGCGGTCCGGCCATTGCTGTTCCTGATCTGAAAGTCTGTCGCGGACATGCAGTGCTGCCCGTGCCAGCCGCTTAGGACTGGAGCCGGTGCGAGGCAAGAATTCCGCTCACCCCTAACCGGGTTTTAACCATTGCCGGTGCAAGAGCGGGTGATGAGCGGTCCCGCACCAGGGGCCAAGTGGCGGAGACCCGATTGATGACTGTCGAAACTGCAGGACTGCAGCGTTTGAACGACGAGCAGGTGAGCAACCGGCTCAAGGCCTATAATGGCGACGGCGCGCTCGATCGCGATATCGAGACGGTCAATCGCCATGCCGCCGACATCATCGAGGAAGAAGTCACCCACGGCTTCGGCGAGGATTCCGCACGCCAGGTCGTTGCCCGTTACGGCCAGAAAGTCGATTCCGACTGGGTCCAGAACGTAGCAGAATATGGCCGCCGGCTTTATGCCGACAAGGTCGCGGTGCCGGCCTATCTGGCCCAGCGCCAACAGTTCGCGGCCAAGGTCGTAGAGCGCCTGTTCGAGCGCTTCGCCGAAGATTCGCAGACGCTTTCAGCGTGCACCAATGCACTGATGCGCATCACCAACGTCGAAACCGACATCATGCTCGCCCAGGTGGCGGTGCTCGAGGCGCATGACGCCGCCGACCAGCGCGGCCGCGACACCGACCAGTTCGAGCGCCGGGTCAGCGACCTCGTCCGCGCCACCACCCAGGATTCAAAGGCGCTGACAGAGCGCACCCAGGCAACCGCCGCCTCGGCCCGCGGAATGCTCGGCAAGACCAGCGAAGTCGCTGCCGCCGCCGAGCAATCGGCAGTCGCCATGCGCGAAGCGGCGCAAACCGCCGCCGGCCTTATCCGCGCCATCGAGGATGCCCGCGCCGAAGTCGAAGTCGCGGCCGACGTCGCCACCCGCGCCGGCGACCAGGCCAGTGAAGCGGTCAAGGTCAGCCAGGCGCTGTCGGCCCATGTCGAGGCGATCGAATCGATCCTCAGCCTGATTCGCGACATCGCCGGACAGACCAATTTGCTGGCCTTGAACGCGACCATCGAAGCGGCGCGTGCCGGCGATGCCGGGCGCGGCTTCGCGGTCGTCGCCCAGGAAGTGAAATCTCTGGCGAGCCAGACTGCGCGGGCGACCGACGACATCACCGCCAAGATCACTGCAATCCAGCTGGCCACTCGCCAGACGGTCGACGCCAATGGCTCGATCCAGGGCACGGTCGAGGAAGTGCAGCATTCGGCCGACCGGATCCGCGAGGCGATGGAATTGCAGGCACAAACGGTGACGATGATTACCGCCGCCGTCGACGAGACCGCGCTCGCCGCCGATTCGATGAGCTCGACCATCGCCGCCATTCGCAGCGACACCGAAAATGTCGCCAAGGACATCGACCTGGTCGAGCAGGGCTTCGGCAACTTCTCCGACCAGATCGCCAACTTCAAGATCACCGCCAAGGAATTCGTCAACGGCATTGCCGCCTGACCATTCTTCCCCGCCCGGCCCATTCGGGTTAGGCGGGGACCATGAACATCCTCATCACTGGCGCCAGCCGCGGCATCGGCGCTGCGGCACTGGCCGTGCTTCACTCCGCCGGCCATCGGGTCCTTGGCCATTCGACCACAGGCAGCGACTCGCTCATCGCCGGCGACCTTGCCGACCCCGCCGCTCCGCGCGACATCTGGGACACCGCGCTCGATGAATTCGGCGGGCAGATCGACGTCCTCGTCAACAATGCCGGCATTTACGAGGCGGTCGCCGACAATGTCACCGACTCCGAATGGCACGCCGCGTGGGCGCGGACCATGACCATCAACCTCCAGGCCGCAGCCGATTTGTCGCGGCTCGCGGTCGCGCATTTCCTCGATCGAGGAGTCGGCAACAAGGATCGCGGCGGGCGCATCGTCAACGTCGCCAGCCGCGCCGGGTTTCGCGGCGACAGCCCCGACCACTGGCATTATGCGGCCTCGAAGGGCGCGCTGATCGCGATGACCCGGACCATCGCCCGCGGCTATGCCGCGGAGGGGATTTACGCCTTCGCGGTGGCGCCGGGCTTTACCGTCTCGGAAATGACCGAGGAGTATCTCGCCGGGCGCGGCGGGGCCAAGATCGTCGCCGACATCCCGCTCGGCCGGGTCGCGAGCACCGACGAAGTCGCCGAGGTGATCCGCTGGCTGGCGCTCGACGCACCGCCAAGCGCGACCGGATCGGTGATCGACGTCAATGGCGCGAGCTATGTGCGGTAGGCGCGGCAGGTGAGCTGGCGGGTGACCATATCCGCAACGCGCGACCAGGCCGAAACCGCGGGCGCGCTCGACGATCCCTTTCCGCTCAGCGCCGAACAGCCGGTGCTGGTCGCCGACGAGCCCGACCCGGCACGGCCCGACGAGTGGCTGATCCACGCCTATTTCGAGCGCCGGCCCGAAGATAGCGATCTCGACCGTGTCGCCGAACTCGGCCGCGGAACGCCGCAAATCGAGCAATTGGGCGAAGACGATTGGGTGACGATGAGCCAGGCCGGGCTTCAGCCGATCCGCGCCGGCCGCTTCTTCGTCCATACCCCGACCCAC
>JARXKO010000178.1:0-2404 GCA_030271595.1 Pseudomonadota bacterium
ATCGAAAGCTGGGTGCCGAGCCTGGGCAAGTATCGCGAGACCCACAGCTGCTCGACGCTCCACGACTGGCAGGCGCGGCGGGCCAATCTGCGCTACCGCGACAAGGCCGGGAAGGTGCGGTTCGCGCACACGCTCAACAACACCGCCTTGGCGAGCCCGCGCATCCTGGTGCCGCTGCTCGAAAATCACCAGACCGCCGACGGCCGGGTCAAATTGCCCGCCGCCCTTCAAGACCTGATGGGCGGGGACTATCTCTGACCTCGCCATGAGCGAGGATTTCGATCCCCACAGAATCCCTTCGACCCGCCAGCGGCTCGGCGAAATCGTATCGCTGTGGCCGCGGCTGTGGCGCGGGATCGGGCATTTGGGGGCGCGCGGCCCACTAGGCGGACCGCCGGTTCTGGTCCTCCCCGGCTTCATCGCCTCCGACCGCGGGACGATGGAATTGCGCCGTGCACTCGCCGAGGCCGGGTTCCGGGTTCATCCGTGGCGGCTCGGCTGGAACATGGGCGCGCGCCACGACCTCATGCAGCGGCTCGATCATTCGCTGTCTCAGGTTGACGACGAGCGGCCGGTGTTGCTGGTCGGGTGGAGCCTGGGCGGGATTTTCGCGCGCGAGCTGGCGCGGGCGCGGCCCGAGCGGGTGCGCGCGGTGGTCA
The DNA here is from genome assembly GCA_030271595.1 of Pseudomonadota bacterium. Classification (GTDB taxonomy): domain Bacteria; phylum Pseudomonadota; class Alphaproteobacteria; order Sphingomonadales; family Sphingomonadaceae; genus Sphingomicrobium. The sequence goes on from JARXKO010000178.1 coordinate 660, forward strand.
CCTTGGGCTCGCCGTTTTCGGGCGACCCGCGGCTCAACAATGTCTGGCGGCTGTACGAGCGGATCGCGGGACACAAGGTCGACGACGCCCCGATTCCGCGGATCACCGCCAAGCCGCCGGTTCCGACCCTGGCGCTGTGGTCGCGGCTGGACGGGATCGTCGCTGCCTCCGCCGCGCGCGGATTGCCGGAGGAGAGCGACAAATCGGTCGAGCTGGAGTGCAACCACATGGCGTTCGGCGTGTCGGCCCGAGCGACCCGCGCCGCGGTCAAGGAAATTCGCGGATTTCTGGCGGAGGTCGAGGCCACGCCATCGGCGTCATTGCGAGCGTAGCGAAGCAATCGAGCGGCGCGGAAGCTGGATTGCCGCGTCGCCTTCGGCTCCTCGCAATGACAGACTGCGAGTCGCCCCATTGACTCCGACCCATGAGTTGCGGGAAACAGAACAAAAGTAGAACAAAGAAGTTGTGAGTCGTGTGGCAAGCCATGTATCACTGGTCGCCGGCGGAGGCGTTGGCGCGCCTTGCGATCCGGCCCGATCCCCGTTGCCCGAACCGGCACAGCCGACGCTCAGCGAGCTGTTCGCGGCGCACCCGCGCGATGCCGGCTGGACCGGGTTCCTGCTCGCCCAGGCGCGTCGTCCTGGCCCGGTGCTGTGGGTCCAGGAGCGGATGGCGATCCTCGAAAGCGGGCGGGTTCACCCGCCGGGCCTGGCCCTCCCCGGCCTCATCCACGTCGAGGTGCGCGACGCCCGCTCGGCGCTGTGGGCGATGGAGGAGGGTTTAAGGTGCGGATCTTTGGCGCTCGTCGTCGGCGAATTGTGGGGCGACCCCGCTGCGCTCGATTTCACCGCCACCCGGCGGCTCGCGGTTGCGGCCGAGCGCAGCGGGGTGGCGTGCTGGCTGGTGCGGCTCGGCGGAAGCGCGAATTTGAGCGGGGCGCGAATGCGCTGGCGGGTGGCGAGCCTGCCCTCGCTCGCCAATCCGCTCGACCCCAAGGCGCCGGGCGCGCCGGCGTGGGAGGCCGAGCTGTTCCGCGCCCGCGGGGCGCCGCCTGGCCGGTGGAGCCTGGCCTGTGAAGCCGGCACCACGCATTCTCTGCGCCTGGTTGCCGATGCTCGCGATCGAACGCTGGACGGGGTTGGAGCAGGGATCGGCCGCGCCCGGCGGCGTTCCGCCTGAGCGCCCCGTCGCGCTGACCATCGAGGGCACGCACGGGCCGATCCTCCATGCCGTCACCGCCGCCGCAGCGGCCCATGGCGCGCGCTCTGGAATGCGCCTGACCGACGCCCGGGCGCTCTATCCCGAGCTGGTGGCGCGGCCCGCCGATCCGGCCGGGGACCGCGCCCTGATCGAGCGGTTGGCGCGCTGGGCGGTGCGCTGGTCGCCACTGGTCGAGGTCGATGGCGATGACGGCCTGCGCCTCGATGTCAGCGGCGCCGCCCATCTGTTCGGCGGCGAGCGCGGGCTGATCGCCGATGTCGCCGAATGCTTCGCCCGGCTCGGCCTGACCGTGCGCAGCGCGATCGCGCCGACGCCCGGCGCGGCCTGGGCGTTGGCCCGCTTTCGCTCCTCCCCCCTCGCGGGGGAGGGAGGGAGCCGCGAAGCGGCGGAAGGGAGAGGGGGTACAGGGTTGGCGACCCCTCTCCCCAACCCCTCTCCCGCAAGGGGAGAGGGGCTAGCCAATCTCCTTGCCCCGCTCCCGGTCGCGGCTTTGCGCTTGTCGCCGCAAGCCACCCGGACGCTCG
>JARXKO010000178.1:2504-3578 GCA_030271595.1 Pseudomonadota bacterium
GCCCCGCTCCCGGTCGCGGCTTTGCGCTTGTCGCCGCAAGCCACCCGGACGCTCGAACGATTGGGTCTCAAGACCATCGGCACGCTGGCCGGGATCGAGCGGCGCAGCCTCGCCCGCCGGTTCCGCGACCCCGACAATCCGCTCGACGCGCTCGACCGGGCGCTTGGGCGCAAGCCCGATCCGCTGACCGCGGCCCCACGCGAGCGGCCGCCGCGATCGACCCTGCGTCTGGCCGAGCCGGTGACGGATCCCGCCGTTGCGCCGCAAGCGCTGGCCATCCTCGTGCCCCGGCTGGTGGCCGAGCTGGAGGCGCGCAAACTTGGCGCGCGGCATTTGTCGCTGGCCGGCTTCAGGGTCGACGGGAGCATCGCCAGCGCCTCGGTGGCGACCGCGATCGCAAGCCGCGACCCGGGCCATCTCCAGCGCCTGCTGGCGGACAAAGCGGAAGCGCTCGATCCCGGTTTCGGCTTCGACGCTTTCGCACTGACCGCCGACTGGGCCGAGCCGCTTGGAGCAGCGCAGGAGAGTTTGGTCGAAGAGCCGTCGGGGAGCGCGGAAGTCGCCCGCCTGATCGACCGGCTGAGCGTCAAGCTGGGCGGGCGGGCAGTCCGCAGCCCCGAACCGTGCGAGAGTCATCTGCCCGAGCGCGCGAGCGGGTGGAATGCGGCATTGGCGTCAGTGCGCGAAGCGGCAGCGGCGAAGCACACAATGACGGCTTCGAGACCCCAGCGGCTGCTCGACCGGCCCGAGGTGATCGCGGTCATCTATGCCACCCCAGAGGGCCTTCCGCGCCGCTTCGTATGGCGCCGGGCGGTCCACGACATTGCCCGCGTCCAGGGGCCCGAGCGGATCGCCCCCGAATGGTGGCGCCAGCCGTCCACGGCGCGGCTGCGCGATTATTACCAGGTCGAGGACGATGCCGGCCGCCGCTACTGGATCTACCGCGAAGGCGTGATCGGCGATGGCCGCGGCGGAGACAGGCAAGGCGGCGCCCCCGACTGGTTCATCCACGGGCTGTTCGGGTGATGGCATATGCCTGAATATACCGGGTTCGGGCGCAAGAAGCTGGTGCTC
>JARXKO010000179.1 GCA_030271595.1 Pseudomonadota bacterium
TGATGCTCGAAATCGCACTCGACAGCGACGGCGACTGGGACAGTAGCATCGTCGGCGCTGCGCTCGTTCGCACCGCCGCCGAAGCCGCGATCGCCGAAAGCGCCTTTCCCCAGCTTGGCCGCAGCGGGCGCACGGTCGAGCTGTCGGTGCGCCTGACCGATGACGAGGATGTGCGCCAGCTCAACGCCAAATGGCGCGGCAAGGACGTTGCAACCAACGTTCTGTCCTTCCCGCTGAGCGAAGCGGACGAGCTTGAAGCCGCGGCCGGCGGCGGCCCTGAAGTGCTGCTCGGCGACATCGTCCTGGCATCCGGCGTGTGCGTTGCCGAGGCTGAGACCAAGGGCGTGACCATCGCCGATCACGCCGCCCATCTGATCGTCCACGGCACGCTCCACCTCCTCGGCTACGACCATCACGACGATGCCGGTGCGAATGACATGGAAGCGCGCGAGGTCCGCGCCCTCGCCCGTCTTGGAATCGCCGACCCTTACGAGGGCGCGCACTGATGGCCAGCGATCCCGAACAGGACGGCGGATCGCGGCTGTGGCGCGGAATGCGGCACCTGATTTTCGGCGATGATGCCGAACCGACATTGCGCAACCAGATCGAGGAAGCGATCGAGGATGCCGAGGATTCGCGCCCGGTCGCCGGGGACCTCAGCCCGACCGAGCGCCAGATGCTCAAGAATCTGCTCCAGTTCGGGGATCAGACCGCGGGCGACATCTGCGTCACCCGCGGCGACATCATCGCCGTGCCCAACACCATCACGTTCGAAGGCTTGATCCAGGCCTTCGCCGACGCCGGCCACAGCCGGCTGCCGGTCTATGGCGACGGCCTCGACGATGTCGTCGGCATGGTCCACATCAAGGACGTCTTCATCGCCAATGTCGACGCCACCCGCGACCGCTCGCTCGCGGCATTGATGCGCGACCCCTTGTTCGTCCCCGAATCGATGGGCGTGATCGAATTGCTGGCGCGGATGCGGACCGAGCGAATCCACCTCGGCATCGTGGTCGATGAATTCGGCGGGACCGAAGGGCTGGTGACGATCGAGGACGTGGTCGAGGAAATCGTCGGCGACATCGAGGACGAGCATGACGAGGAAGAGGACGGCCTTCTGACCATGATCGACGAGGGCTTGTGGGAAGCCGATGCGCGGCTCGAGCTCGAGGATTTGCGCGAAGCGGTCGATGCCCGGCTGATCGCCGAAGACGAAGAGGTCGATACGGTTGGCGGCATGACCTTCGTCCTTGCCGGACGAATCCTCCAGCCCGGCGAATCGGTCGTCCATTCATCGGGCTGGCGGCTAGAGTGCGTCGCCGCCGACGCGCGCAAGATCCAGCGCGTCCGGCTTCACGCGCCCGACCATGCGATCGGCGCCGAGCAGGTCTAGTCGCGGGCGAATAATTTGGCCGGGTCGGCCATGGCCTTGAATTCGAGCGCATTGCCCGACGGATCGGTGAGAAACATCGTCGCCTGCTCCCCCGCCTGGCCGGCGAAACGCACCGTCGGCGCGATGACGAATTTGGTCCCCGCCGATTCGAGTCGCTCGGCCAGCGCGCGCCATTCGTCCATCCCCAGCACAAGCCCGAAATGCGGCACCGGCACGTCCTTGCCATCGACATGATTGGCTGCCGCGGCGCGCGGCGCACCGGGCGCGAGGTGGGCGACGATCTGATGACCATGAAGGTCGAAGTCGATCCATTGCTCCGAACTGCGCCCCTCCGGGCAGCCGAGGAGCCCGCCGTAAAAGGCGCGCGCGGCGGCGAGATCGTCGACCGGAAAGGCGAGGTGAAACGGGCGCAGGCTCATGATCATTCCATGTCATCGCGCGCGTCGCGAAGCAATCCAGTGTCGATTGTGGATTGCTTCATCGCTCACTCCTCGCAATGACTGTCAGCCATGCTGCTGATCCTTTATGCCGCGCTGATCGGCGCCGCCTCCGCCCTCGCCTTCGAGCCCGCCGGCTGGTGGCCGCTGATCTTCGTCGCCTTCGCGGCGATTTGTGAATTGCTGACCCGGACCAAGCGGCTGTGGGGCGCGATCGGAATCGGCTGGGCATTCGGCTTCGGCCAGTTCGTGGTCAGCCTCAACTGGATCGCCACCGCCTTCACCTTTCAGGCCAAGATGCCGCCGTCACTGGGCTGGGCGGCGGTGGTCCTGCTGTCGATCTACCTCGCCATTTATCCCGCGATCGCGACCGGCCTCGCCTGGCGTTTGTGGCGTGAAGACAAAGTCTCGCTGTTGCTGATCCTGTCGGGCGCCTGGGCGATCACCGAATGGCTGCGCGGGACATTGTTCACCGGCTTCCCGTGGAACCCGGTCGCCGCGGCCTTGGTGCCGACCCCGCTGATCACCATCAGCCCGCTGACCGGCACCTACGGCCTGAGCGCCATCGCCATCTTGCTCGGCGGCGCCATTTGGCTCGAAGCCTATCGCAAGTGGCTGCCAATGGTGGTGATTTTCGCGCTTACCGCATTGCTCTGGCTGATGCCTTCGTCGCCGGTGCCCGAAGACCCGCTGGCAATCCTCAACGTCCGCGTGGTCCAGCCCAATATCGGCCAGGAGGACAAATGGCGGCCGGGCGCCGAGGTCGAGGCCGCGGCGCAGCTCGCCCGGCTGTCCGGCCCGCCGAGCGGCGATCCGCGCCTGCTGATGTGGCCCGAGGCCGCGATCACCATGCCGATGCAGGACAATCGCCCGGCCGCCCGCGCCGCCGCCGAGGCCGAAGTGGTTCGCGCCGCCGCGGCGCTCGGCCCCAACGACGTGCTTCTGACCGGCGGCCTGGCGGTCAATTCGGCCGACGGGACACGGATCGATTCGGCGACCAACAGCATTTTCGCGATCGGTCCCGGCGGCAAGATTCTCGGGCGCTACGACAAGGCTCACCTCGTGCCCTACGGCGAATATCTCCCGATGCGGCCGGTACTGTCGGCGATCGGCCTGGCCCGGCTGGCCCCGGGCGACATGGATTTCGCCGCCGGCCCTGGGCCACGAACCATCGATGTCGGCGGCGATTGGGGGCGGATCGGTTTCCAATTGTGCTACGAAATCATCTTCTCGGGCCGGGTGGTCGATGAGGCCCACCGCCCAAGCTTCATCTTCAACCCCTCGAACGACGCCTGGTTCGGGCGTTGGGGCCCGCCGCAGCACCTAGCCCAGGCGCGGCTCCGCGCCGCCGAGGAGGGACTCCCCGTCATCCGCTCGACCCCGACCGGGATCAGCGCCGTGATCGACGCCCATGGCGCAGTGGTGAAGCAGATCGACTGGCGCCAGGCGGGGGTGATCGACGCCGTCCTGCCGCCGCCGGCCAATTCGGCGACGATGTTCGCGCGGGTCGGCAACCTCCTGCCCATCCTGTTCGGCCTGTTGCTGATCGCGGGCGGCATTGTGCTCGGCCGCCGCCGCCGCTAGAGGCGCGGGATATAACGATTTCCTTATATCCCTAGACTTTCAAGGATCGCGGCCGCTCATGCGCAGCTCTTATCTGTTCACCTCCGAATCGGTTTCCGAAGGCCATCCCGACAAGGTCGCCGACCAGATCAGCGACGC
>JARXKO010000180.1:0-1686 GCA_030271595.1 Pseudomonadota bacterium
CGATCAATTCCTTGCCGGTGCCGCGTTCGCCGATCACCAGCACCGGGCGGTTGAGCGTGGCGGCGCGGCTGGTGCGTTCGACCGCGTCGAGAAACGGCAGGCTTTGGCCGATGAATTGATCCGCTCGTTCCACAACACCGCACTCCAGAAATCCGACCGACTGTTGGTGCAAAATCCCACCTTTTGGCAAGGATTTTCGACACAAAAACAAGTAGAAAGCGTTACTTTGCGCTATTTTCCGGCTTTGGATTGGAATTGGCACAAAGCTTGAATGTGTTTTCCCATAAGGGCCCATATTTTCGTACGGAGTTTCGTGAATGAGCATTTTTTCCCGCACCCGGGACATTTTCGCGGCCAATATCACCGAGCTTCTCGACCGCTCGGAAGATCCCGCGAAGATGATCCGCATGGTGATCCTGGAAATGGAGGAGACGTTGGTCGAGGTTCGAGCCTCGGCCGCGCGGTGCATCGCCGACGGCAAGGAAATGCGGCGGGCGCTGAACCGCCTCGATGAATTGCAATCGAGCTGGACCGAAAAGGCCGAGCTGGCGCTGTCCAAGGACCGCGACGATTTGGCCAAGCAGGCACTGATGGAGCGGCAGAAGGCGACCGACATGGCAGCCGGCCTCGAAGACGAAATCAAGGTCATCAACGATACGCTCAAAAGCTACGAAGGCGACATCGCCAAGCTCCAGGCCAAATTGCGCGAAGCGCGGGCGAGGCAGAATGCGATCGCCGCCCGGTTCGAAAGCGCGGTGACCCGGGCCAAGGCGCGCGAATTGCTCAACGGCAACCGCACCGAAGACGCCTTTTCGCGCTTCGACGTGCTCGAGCGCCGGGCCGACTTCGCCGAAGGCCGCGCCGACGCGCTCGGCATGACCGGCCCGAAAAGCCTTGAAGAAGAAATCGCCGAACTGCGCTCGTCCGAGCAGGTCGACGCGGAACTACTCGCCATGAAAGCGGCCATGAAAGCGGCCGCCACCGCCAAGGGAAAGTAAGAGTTTATGGAAGATGTACTCATCCCACTGATTGTCTTACCGATCCTGTTCATCGGCTTTCCGTGGCTTCTGTTTCACTACATGACCAAATGGAAGCAGGCGAAAACCCTGACCAGTTCGGACGAGAAATTGCTCGACGAGCTTCACGACGTCGCCCGCCGACTCGACGACCGCATGTGCACGATCGAGCGCATCATGACCGTCGAAAACCCCAATTGGCGCCAGCAATGCCTGCCGGGGCGCGAGACGACGCGCCTCCTGCCCGAGGAAAATCACTGATGGACGAGGACTATCTGCCCGAGCGGCGCCTGACCGAACAGCCCGCCAGCCGCACCCGTTTCTATCGCGACAAGCGCCACGGCAAGCTGATGGGGATTTGCGCCGGGATCGCCGATTATACCGGCTTCGACGCCAATCTCGTGCGGGTGTGCTTTATCGCCGCGATATTCATGAGCGGCGGATCGATCCTGCCATTCTATTTCATCGCCGGATTCGTCACTCCCGACCGGCCTTACGGCATGGCCCGCGAGGACAAGCAGGACAAGAAGTTCTGGCAGGGCGTCCGGGCCTCGCCCGCCCGCGCCGCCAGCGACATCCGCTCGAGCTTTCGCAACCTCGACCGCAGGCTGGCCGATATCGAAAGCTATGTGACCACCGAAAACCGCAGCCTTGCCCGCGAAATCGAGCA
>JARXKO010000180.1:1786-3541 GCA_030271595.1 Pseudomonadota bacterium
ATCGCCACCGACGGCGGCGTTCAAACCGCGAACCAGATCGAGGCGTTGCGCGATTCAAGTCGCCTGCCGGCAAAGGAACATCAACCATGAATGGTCAGGAATTTGTCCTCATCCTGTTGGCGATGGTGTTCCTGTTCAGCATCGTGAAGCACAAATTGGGCATCCCCTCGCGGTCGATGCGCGAGATGAGGGGCGATGTTCCCCATGACTCCCCGGAGACGTTGCGCCTGCGCGAGGAGGTTCAGCAGCTCAAGGAGCGCCTGAAGGTGCTCGAACGCATTGCTGTCGAAAAAGAAAACAGCTTGGCCAGGGAAATCGAGCAGCTGCGCGACCGCTAGGCGGTTGCCGATCGCGGGTGTAGGGGCAGCGCATGGCCCTGCCCCCCCTTCGCGACATCCTCGAGGAATATGAATTGGTCGAGGCGGACGACCGCTACCGGCTGCTGATCGACCTTGGCCAGCAGCTCGAGCCGATGCCCGACGCACTGAAAACCGATGCGAGCAAGGTTCGCGGCTGCTCGGCCTCGGTGTGGCTCTATCCGACCGAGGACGAAGGCCGGCTGACTTTCCTCGCCGACAGCAATGCCGCGATCACCAAGGGCGTAGTGGCGCTCGTGTTGACCGTGGTCCAGGGCAAGCCCGCGGTAGAAATCGCCGAGATGGACATCGCCGCCGTGCTGGCGCCGTTCGAGCTTGGCAAGCACCTCAGCGCCAACCGCACCCAGGGCATCCCCAATATGATCGCGCTGATCCGTCAAACCGCCGGGCGCCTCGCCGCGGCTTAATCGGCGCGCTCGTCGAACGGCTTGCCCAGGGCAATCTTTCGCTCCTCGGCCTTTTTCAGCACGTCATAGGCGGCCTGGATTTCCTTGAACCTTTTGGCCGCGTCCTTGTCGCCGGGCATCAAATCGGGATGATTGGCCTTGGCCAGCCGGCGGTAGGAGGCCTTGATGGCGCTGAACTCATCGTCGCCCTCGATCTCGAGGATCGACAATGCCCGCATCTCTTCGCGGCTTCGGCTACCATCTCCGGGCCCGCCCCATTGCCATTGCGCGGACTGGCGATAGCCCGATCCGTCGCGCTCCTCGTTGGCGGCGCGGCGCGCGGCTTCAGCCGGGTCGAGACCCGCGAAATAGTCCCAATTCTTATTATATTCGGCGGCGTGACCCTGGCAGAAAAACCATCGCTCGGGGCTGTTCGGCGCCTTGGGCGCGGGCCGGTCGCCGAGTTCGCTGCAGCCGTCGCGGTCGCACAGCCGGACCTTGGCGGCGTCGCGCGACTTGTTCCCGTAGGAACGCCAGCGGGGGAATCCCCAATCGTCGGAGCGTTTGTGCCGGACCATGATCTTCTATCTAGCTGGGGCAGCGCCCGGTTGCGAGGATTTTGCCAGGGGGCCTGTAAGCCGGGTTCTGTCCATCCCCTTGCGGAGACTGGGCGACCATTCCTCTAGGACCGGGATTGCTCCCAGCCTCAAGCGACCAACCCGGGCGACGAGCCGGAAATGGCTCATGTGCCGCCCCTATTCGGTCTTGCACCCGGTGGGGTTTACCGTGCCGCTCCTGTTGCCAGTCGCGCGGTGCGCTCTTGCCGCACCCTTTCGCCCTTACCCGCCCGAAGGCCGGCGGTATGCTTTCTGTGGCACTATCCCTGACTGCCCGAAGGCAGCCGCCGGGCGTTACCCGGCACCGTTATTCCGTGGAGCCCGGACTTTCCTCGCCCTCGCTTGCGCGAGGCCGCGGCCGCCCAGCCCCCTGAC
>JARXKO010000181.1 GCA_030271595.1 Pseudomonadota bacterium
TCGCGGCGAGTTCCGCAATGGGTTTGGGCTCGATCGCCCCTTCCAGCATGGTGAAAGAAGAAAGCACGCGGAGCGGGACAAAGGCTTGAGTCACGCAGTCGATATGCGACCTTGTATCCGCCAGTGAAAGAGAAGCGGGGGAATTATCCCCAGCTATCGCTGCGGCTGCCAGCGGCCAGCCGCGATGTCGCGAATTTCACGGATCCGGCCCGTGTAACTGTCGGCGACGCACGATGGATTGGGGCAATTGTCGCGATAGGCGAGGAAGCGGTCGCGGGTTTGGCGAAGCGCCGCCGCCTGGTCGGGTGAAGACCCCGCAAGAGCGCGCCGATATTCGCTCGCCATCGCCCGGTCGAGCGCGGCCAAAGCGGGGTCGGCACAGACGGAACGCTCGCCTTGGGTGCGGGCTTTGGCGCAGTCGAAGCTGGGCAGCGCGCTCGCTGCCGGCGGCGGCGCTGATGGCGGCTGCTCGATCGGCGCCAACGGGTCGGTCACGCCGGCCTGGTCGCCCCGAGGCAGCGCAACCGGTGCAGGAAGCGGCGGCGGGCTCGGCGCCTGCGCGCTCAGCGTCAGGGTGGACAGGGTATCGATCAGGGCATTGGCGTTGCGCAGCTGCACGACCTTGCTGCCGCCCTGGGCCATCGCGACGACCCCGTAATAAATATCGGTCATCAGCATGTGGCGGCCGGCCAAGGTGGTGACCCCAGGCGGTAGGTCGATCGACAGCGAACCTGAGCAATCGATGATGCCCTGCTCCTGCCCTTCGGCGACGTCGTTTTCCATCCTGACCGATGCCGCGGTGGAGATTTTCTCATACGCGTCCTGATCGCTGCCGCGGACCTGCGCTGCCTGGCGGAACAAGGCGCGCTTGATCTGTTCATAGACCAGCTGACCCGAACAGGCCTTGCCGAGGTCGGGATCGCCGGCGGCGGCGGCACTGATCGATGCGTCATCGCCAAGCTTGTCCTGGTCCGCATTGCGCGTTGCGGCGAACCAGGCGATCAGGATGATCAGGGCCGCGACCCCGCCGAGCAAGGCTAATGTGGTGTTGCTGGGACGTTCCATTCCCCGACCCTAGCTCCGCTCGAAGGCGGTTCCAAGCAATCCCGATTGACCTAACCGAGAATCCCGTCGTGCAGCCGCACCACCCGGTCCATCTTCGCGGCCAGGCGCTCATTATGGGTCGCGATCAACGCCGCGCTGCCTTCGCCGCGCACCAGCTTCAGCAGTTCGCCGAGGACCGTGTCGGCAGTGTGCTCGTCGAGATTCCCGGTGGGTTCATCGGCGAGAATCAGCGGCGGGCGATTGGCCAGTGCGCGCGCGACCGCGACCCGCTGCTGCTCGCCGCCGGACAGTTTCGCGGGGCGATGGTCGAGCCGCTGGCCGAGGCCGAGGATGCCGAGCAACTCCTCCGCCCGTGCCCGCGCCGCCGCCGTGTCGACCCCGAATACGAGTTGCGGAAGGATGACATTTTCGAGCGCGCTGAACTCGGGGAGAAGATGGTGGAATTGGTAGACGAAACCGAGCAATTCGCGGCGCAAGCGCGTGCGGCCGTCATCGTCGAGGCTGGACGCTTCCTCGTTTTGCAGCCGAATCGAGCCTTCAAACCCGCCTTCGAGCAGACCGACCGCCTGGAGCAAAGTCGATTTGCCCGACCCCGACGGCCCCAGCAGCCCGACAATTTCGCCCGGCTGCACCCTGAGATCGACCCCGCGAAGAACGTGGATGGTGACGTCGCCCTGAGTGAAACTGCGCTTGAGCGCGCGAGTCTCGAGGACCGGCTCACTCATAGCGCAGTACCTGCACCGGGTCGGTGCCGGCGGCCTTATAGGCCGGGTAGAGCGTCGCCAGGAACGACAGGACCAGCGCGGTGAGGATGATCGCGGCGACCTCCACCGGGTCGGTCTTGGACGGCAAATCGGCGAGCACGCGCACCGAAGGGTCCCACAGATTCTGGCCGGTCATCGCCTGGATCGCGTCGACCACATTCTGGCGGAAGAAGAGGAAGATCGCGCCGATGATGACCCCAAGAATAATGCCGAGCGAGCCGATCGTCACGCCGACGGTGACGAATACCTTCATCATCCCCTTGCGGCTTGCGCCCATGGTCCGCAGGATCGCGATGTCGCGGGTCTTGGCGCGGACCAGCATGATCAGGGACGACAGGATGTTGAACACCGCAACCAGCACAATCAGCGAGAGGACGACGAACATCGCCACCCGCTCGACCTCAAGCGCGGAGAACAGAGCGCTGTTCATCTGCCGCCAGTCGACGATCATCCCCCGCCCCTGAACCAGCGGTCGCAACGGAGCGAGGATGTCGCCGACCTTGTCGGGATTCGAAGTCTGGATTTCGACCATGCCGACGGTATCGCCGAGCATCAGCAGGTCCTGCGCATCCTCCATCGGCATGATCACGAACGCCTTGTCGTAATCATAGACTCCGACCTCGAACACCGCGCCGACGGTGTAGCTGACGATTCGCGGCACCGTCCCGACCACGGTCGAGCGGCCTTCGGGGCTGATCAGGCTGATCTCGCTCCCCGGCCCTACTCCGAGCGCGCGGGCGAGGCCGGAGCCGATCGCCACCCGGCCGCTGTGCGGCGCGATGGTCTTGAGGTCGCCGGCGAGGACGTTGCTGGTGATGGTCGAATTGGCCATGACGTCGGGCCAGCGCATCCCCCGCACCAGCACCCCTTCGACGCGGCCGTCGGACGACGCCATCAGCGGTTGCTCGATCAGCGGCAGGGCCGACGTGACTCCGGGTGTGGCTCTGGCCTGCGCCGCGATCTTCTGCCAGTCGGGCAGCTGTCCGTCATAACCCTGGACGACGGCGTGACCGTTCAAGCCGACGATCTTGTCGAGCAGTTCGGCGCGAAAGCCATTCATCACGCTCATGACGATGATCAGCGCCGCGACCCCGAGCGCGACCGCGACCAGGCTGATCGCGGCGACCAGGAAGATGAAGCCTTCGCCCTTGCCCGGCAGAAGGTAGCGGCGGGTGAGCATGCGCTCGGCGCGGTTGAGGATCATGCGGTCAGCCTCGCAAGTACGCTATCGACGCTGATTTCCTCGCGCTCGCCGGTCTTGCGGTTCTTGAGTTCGACCGTCCCGGCGGCGATCCCGCGCGGTCCCACGATCACCTGCCACGGCAGTCCGATGAGATCCATCGAGCCGAGCTTGACCCCGCCGCGCTCGTCGCGGTCGTCGTAGAGCACCTCGACCCCGGCGGCCGTAAGTTTGTCGTAGAGTGCGTCAGCGGCGCCCGCGCTGGCCTCGTCATCGGCGCGCATGGAGACGATTCCGACCTTCCACGGCGCGACCGCTTCGGGCCACACGATCCCCGCTTCGTCGTGGCTGGCCTCGATGATCGCCCCGACCAGCCGCGACACGCCGACGCCGTAGCTGCCCATATGCGGCACCACCGGCGATCCGTCCTTGCCCGACACCTTGAGGCCCATGGCGGCGGAATATTTGGTGCCGAAGTAAAAGATGTGCCCGACCTCGATCCCGCGGCCGGTGCGGCGGCGCTC
>JARXKO010000182.1 GCA_030271595.1 Pseudomonadota bacterium
CCAAGGCCGCCGGCGTGCCGATGATCGTCGCGATCAACAAGATCGACAAGCCCGATGCCAAGCCGCAAAAAGTCCGCGAGGAACTGCTCCAGCACGAGGTCATCGTCGAGGACATGGGCGGCGACGTGCAGGACGTCGAAGTGTCGGCGCTCAAGAAGACCAATCTCGACAAATTGCTCGACGCAATCCACCTTCAGGCCGAAATCCTCGAACTCAAGGCCAATCCCGACCGCTCGGCCGAGGGCACGGTGATCGAGGCCAGGCTCGACAAGGGCCGCGGCCCGCTGGCGACCGTGCTGGTCCAGCGCGGGACGCTCAAGGTCGGCGACGTGATCGTCGTCGGCGCCGCCTCGGGCAAGGTCAGGGCAATGCTCAACGACCAAGGCGAACAGGTCAAGGAAGCCGGACCCTCGGTGCCGGTCGAAGTGCTTGGTCTGGGCGCGGTTCCGTCCGCCGGCGACCAATTGACGGTGGTCGAGAATGAAGCCCGGGCCCGCGAGGTCGGCGCCTATCGCCAGAGCGTTCTCGACCGCAAGCGCACCACGACCGCGCCGCTCAGCGTCGAGAATATGTTCGCCAACCACGCCTCGACGATCAAGGAACTGCCTTTGGTCATCAGGGCCGACGTCCAGGGCTCGGTCGAAGCGATCGTCAGCGCGCTCAACAAATTGTCGACCGACGAAATCCGCGTCCGCATACTCCATTCGGGGGTCGGCGCGATTACCGAAAGCGACGTCACTCTCGCCTCCTCGACCGGGGCGCCGATCATCGGCTTCAACGTTCGTCCCAACGCCAAGGCGCGCGACGTGGCCGCCCGCAACAAGGTCGAATTCCGCTATTACGACGTCATCTATCACCTCACCGACTGGGCCAAGCTGGCGATGGCCGGCGAACTTGGGCCCGAGATCATCGAAACGATCGTCGGCCGCGCCGAGGTCAAGGAAGTGTTCCCCGCCGGCAAGAAGGACAAGGCCGCCGGCCTGCTGGTGCTCGAGGGTACCATCCGCAAGGGTCTCAACGCGCGCCTGACCCGCGACGATGTCATCGTCAGCAAGACGACGATCGCCTCGCTGCGGCGATTCAAGGACGATGTCGCAGAGGTTCGCGCCGGCATGGAATGCGGCGCGATGCTCGAGGACACCAACGACATCAAGGCCGGCGACACCCTCGAACTGTTCGAGGTCGAGGAACGCGCGCGGACGCTTTGATCTGGGCGGGCGCGGATTCCTTGACCGTCACCCTGAACTCGTTTCAGGGTCCATCGTGGAGCCCGCGGTGCGGCTGGAGAAATGGATGCTGAAACAAGTTCAGCATGACGGCGAACGCTAATGCGCAAGGTCGAAACCCCTGAGGGCCGTTCGGTCCGGCTGCTCCGGGTCGGCGAGCAGGTACGCCATGTGCTGAGCGAGTTGCTGATGCGCGGCGAGGTTCATGACGACACGCTTGCAAGCCACCTGGTCAGCGTTACCGAAGTGCGCATGTCGCCCGATTTGCGGCATGCGACGGTGTTCGTGAAGCCGCTGCTCGGCCAGGACGAGGACGTGGTGCTGAAGGCGCTGCGCACCCACACCGCCTTCTTCCAGCGCGAGGTCGCCGGGCGGGTGCGGACCAAATATGCAGCGAAATTGAAGTTTCTCGCCGACCAGAGTTTCGACGAAGGCGGGCACATCGACAAGCTGTTGCGCAGCGACCATGTCGCCCGCGATCTGGGCGAGGAATGATCGAGCGCCTGGCGCTGCGGATGGCCGGCGAGGGCTGCAGCGCCGAACTGTTCGAGGAACGCCATCGCTCCGCGCTCAAGGCGGCCTGCGCCGAGGACAATGAGATCTGGGCGATCTATTCGCTGAACTTCGCACCCGACGCGTTCGATCAGACGATTGACGACTTCGCTGGCCGCCCAGCCAACCACACTTTTGTTCTGTTCGACGGCGATGAATTCGCCGGCATGTCGAGCTTCCTCGGCATCGACGAGGCCCGCCAGACGCTCGAGATCGGCGCCACGTACTACCGCCCGCCCCTGCGTGGCACCGGCTTTAACCGGCGGGTCAAGGCCATGATGCTGGCTCGGGCCTTCGACTGCGGGTTCCGCCGGGTCGAATTTCGAGTCGATGCCCGCAATGGCCGCAGCCAGGCGGCGATGAAAAAGCTTGGCGCGGTGCGCGAAGGCGTGCTTCGCGCCGACCGGATTACCTGGAACGGCCACCTGCGCGATACCGTGCTGTTCGCGATCCTCCGCGACGAATGGCCGGTGTGAGTGCTCCACGGCTGGATCATCCTCGACAAGCCGGTCGGGCTCGGCTCGACCACGGCAGTGAGCGCGATCAAGCGCCTGTTGCGCGAATCCGGCGAGCCCAAAACCAAGGTCGGTCACGGCGGCACGCTCGATCCGCTTGCGTCGGGCGTGCTTCCAATCGCGCTCGGCGAAGCGACCAAGCTCGCCGGCCGGATGTTGGGTGCGACCAAGGCCTATGATTTCACCATCGCCTTCGGCACCGAAACCGACACGCTCGACGGCGAAGGGCAAGTGATCGCGACCAGCAATGTGCGGCCGACGATGGCGGACGTGGCTGCGGTCCTGGGGCGCTTTACCGGTCCGATCAGCCAAATTCCGCCAGCTTTTTCCGCGCTCAAGATCGACGGCCAGCGCGCCTATAACCGCGCGCGCGCCGGCGAGACCGTCGCGATCACTGCGCGCGACGTGACGGTGCATTCGCTCGCCATTCGTCACCCTGAACTTGATTCAGGGTCCATTTCACCACCTTTGCAGCCGAACCAAGAATGGATGCTGAAACAAGTACAGCATGACGAGCTGAATGTGGTGGCCCTCTCCGCCACCGTGTCCAAGGGCACTTACATCCGCAGCCTCGCCCGCGACATCGCCCGGGCGCTTGGCACGGTCGGCCATGTCGCTATGCTCCGCCGCACCCGCGCCGGGCCATTCACTCTGGCCGAGGCGAAAACGCTGGACTTTTTGGACGGCGCCGCTAAGGCGCGCACACTCGATGGGGCGGTGTTGCCGCTACAAGCGGCGCTGGACGACATCCCGGCCCTCCCCGTCACCCCCGATCAGGCCCGTCTGCTCCGTCATGGACAGATGCTGTTCGGGTTCCCCGCATCCCCGGGGCTTGCACTGGCGATGGACGGCGATGTGCCGGTCGCGCTGGTCGAGCAATCGGGGGACGGCCTCAAGGTCGTGCGCGGGTTCAACCTTTGACAAGACAGGAGTGCAACGATGTCGATTACCGCCGAGAAGAAACAGAAAGTCATCAAGGATCACGGACGCGGCGAAGGCGACACCGGTTCGCCCGAAGTGCAGGTCGCGATCCTGACCAGCCGAATCCAGACGCTGACCGACCATTTCAAGACCCACGCCAAGGACAATCATTCGCGCCGCGGCTTGCTGATGATGGTCAACAAGCGCCGCTCGCTGCTCGATTACCTCCGCCGCGAGGACGAGACGCGCTACACCGACCTGATCGCGAAACTGGGTCTCCGCAAGT
>JARXKO010000183.1 GCA_030271595.1 Pseudomonadota bacterium
CCCGCGAAATGCTGATGAGCCGGGTGATGGGCGCAAGCTGGCAGGCCGACGCCTTCTTCGTCGCCTTCCGCCTGCCCAACACCTTTCGCCGGTTGTTTGGCGAAGGCGCCTTTTCGGCCGGTTTCGTGCCGCTCTACGCGCAGCGCCTCCAGTCCGGCGCCGACGGCGAGGCCAGGGCCAAGGACTTTTCCGAACAGGTCTTGGCGGTGTTCGTCCCGACCCTCGTCCTGTTCGCCCTGGTGTTCGAAGTGATCATGCCGCTGTTCGTCGCGGCGATCTCGGGCTATTCGGGCGACAAGCTCGGGCTCGCCACCTTCCTCACCCGGATCACCTTTCCCTATCTGATCCTGATCAGCCTGGTGTCGCTGTTCAGCGGCATTCTCAACAGCTTGTCGCGCTTCACCGCCGCCGCTTTCGCGCCCGCCCTGCTCAATTTGGCCATGCTCTCCGCGCTCATTTTCGTCAGGCAAGGCGGGCAAGTGACCGCGACCGCGCTGGCGATCGCCGTCACGCTCGGCGGAATCCTCCAGCTGGGACTGTTGCTGGCCGCCTGCGCCCGTGCCGGGATCGTCCTCAAATGGCGCCGGCCGCGAATGACCCCGGGGGTCCGCCAGTTCGTCCGGGTGGTGATCCCCGCGACACTGGGCGCCGGCGTCTATCAGATCAGTGCCTTCATCGACACGTTCTTCCTGACCCGCATCGGCACGGGGGCGATGAGCTATTTCAACTATGCCGATCGCCTCAACCAGCTGCCCTTGGGGGTGATCGGGGCGGCGCTCGGCACCGCTATCCTGCCCCAGGTCAGCCGTCACGTCGGCGCCGGCG
Organism: Pseudomonadota bacterium; assembly: GCA_030271595.1. Lineage (GTDB taxonomy): Bacteria > Pseudomonadota > Alphaproteobacteria > Sphingomonadales > Sphingomonadaceae > Sphingomicrobium. Next base: position 826 of record JARXKO010000183.1, read on the forward strand.
AACCGGCCAAGGCGGCGCATGTCCAGGGCCAGGCGGCCGAGCTTGCGATGCTGCTGTGCCTGCCGGCGGCGATCGCGCTCGCGGTCAGTGCCGGGCCGCTGGTTTCGGCGCTGTTCCAGGGCGGCCATTTCACGCCCGAGGACGCGCGGCTGTCGGCGCTGACGCTGTCGATCGTCGTCCTCGGCCTGCCCGCTTATGTCCTGGTCAAGGTGCTGACCCCGGGCTTCTATTCGCGCCAGGATACCGCGACCCCGGTCAAGACCGCGATCTTCGTCCTGCTCGCCAATGTCGCGCTGAACTTCGCGCTGATCCCGCAGTTCGGGATTGGCGGGCTGGCCGCGGCGATCGCCATTTGCAGCTGGCTCAACTGCATCATCCTCTACGTCATCCTCCACCGCCGCGGCCAATTCCGGATCGAGGGCTGGCTCGCCAGCCGGGTGACACGGCAGTTGATCGCCGGCGCTGCCATGGCGGCCGCCTTGGTCGGCATCAAATTCGCGTTGGCGCCGTGGTTCAACGGGTCGTTCGGGCACCGGCTGGGCGGAGTCGTGGCGCTGGTCGGCGGCGGCATGGCGGTGTATTTCCCGCTCGTCTGGCTGCTTGGCGGGACCGACAAGGACGAGCTTCGGGCGTTGGTTTCCAAACGCGCCCGCAAGGCTCAGCTGGAGGACGGCAAGTGAGCGCCATGCGGGTGGTCTCGGGAATCCAGCCGACCGGCGGGCTTCACCTCGGCAATCTGCTCGGCGCGATCCTGCGCTGGGTAAGAATGCAGGACGAAGCCGAATGCCTGTTCTTCCTCGCCGACCTTCACGCGTTGACGGTCGAGGTCGACCCGGCGCAGCTGCGCGACAACAGCCGCGAAATGGCGGCGGCGCTGATCGCCAGCGGAATCGATCCGGCGAAATCGATCCTGTACGCCCAGAGCGCAGTCCCGGCGCAGGTCGAACTGGGCTGGATCCTGCAATGCACTGCACGCATGGGCTGGCTCGAACGCATGACCCAGTTCAAGGAGAAGAGCGGCAAGAACAAGGAGCGCTCGAGCGTCGGCCTGTTCACCTATCCGGTGCTCCAGGCGGCTGACGTGCTGGTCTATCGCGCGACCCACGTTCCGGTCGGCGAGGACCAGAAGCAGCATATCGAACTGGCGCGCGACATCGCGCTCAAGTTCAACAACGACTTCGACGTCGAGCTGTTCGTCGCCCCCGAACCCTATATCGGCGGCGGCAGCGCGGCGCGGGTGATGAGCCTGCGCGACGGCATGGCCAAGATGAGCAAGTCCGACCCGTCGGAAATGAGCCGCATCGACCTAACCGACAGCAATGACGAGATCGCCCAGAAAATCCGCAAGGCGCGAACCGACCCCGAACCGTTGCCGGCCGATCCGGCATTGCTCGATGGGCGCGCCGAAGCGAAGAATCTGGTCGGGATTTACGCTGCCATCAGCGGCGAGACGGTGGAGCAGGTTCTCGGACGCTTCGCGGGCCAGGGTTTCGGCGCCTTCAAGCCCGCCCTGGCCGAGGCGCTGGTGGCGCTGCTCGAACCCCTGCGCGGACGGCTCGAACAATTGCGCCGCGACCCGGGGGAGATCGACCGCATCCTCGCCGAGGGCGCAGCGCGCGCCCAGGCGCTTGCAGCGCCGACCCTCGCCGCCGCCTATCGCGCGGTCGGGCTCGCCCGCTAAATCAGCATTTCATCGACGGTTCACCGCTTTCGCGCTATGAAGACACCTGTTATTTCAGGATTTTCCTGAGTCGATGGGGAAATTGTCATGCGTATCCGCCACATCCTCGCCGCCACCGCGCTCGGTCTTGCGGCACTAAGCCTCAACGCCTGCGCGACCGGTCTTTCAACCAAGGTCACGCGTTTCCAGGCCGCCTCGATCCCGGCCGGGCAAAGTTTCTACGTCGTCCCCGCCGAAGGCGCTGGCGGCGCGCAATTTTACACTTATGCGTCGATCGTCTCGCAGCAGCTCGAGGCTCAGGGCTATCGCCCGGCCGGCGCGCCGCAGCTCGCCGACATGCTGGTCAGGCTCGATTATGGAGTCGACCAGGGCACGACCGAAATGAGCTACGACCCGTTCTACAACCCGGGGTTCGGATCGGGCTTCGGCTATGGCTGGAACGACCCGTTCTATGACCCCTTTTACAGCCCGTTTTACGGCCGTTTTTACCGCTCGCGCTATTCCAGCTTTCCTTATTATTATGGCTGGGACGATCCCTATACAATGGGCGGATACGGCTATGGCGGCTTTGGCGGCGGCTATGGCCGCTACGGCGGCGGCTATGACCGTTATACGGTCTACAAGTCGTTTCTCGACATGAACATTTCCCAGCGCAGCTCCAACGCGCCGTTGTTCGAAGGCCATGCCAAAGCGCGGTCCGAAACCGACAATCTCACTGCGTTGGTGCCCAACCTCATCGAAGCGATGTTCACCGGCTTCCCCGGCCGCAATGGCGAGACCGTCAGGATTACCGTGCCGCCGCGGCCCAAAAACTAATCGGGCTCAGGCCGAGTTGGACGGGCCCGTCAGCCCTCGAGCTGGCGGGTAAGCAGGCGGATGTCGGCGTCGAGCTCGGCATCGGCGGCGCGTAGCTTCTCGATCTGCTTGACCGCGTGAATGACCGTGGTGTGATCGCGCCCGCCGAAGCGGCGGCCGAT
>JARXKO010000184.1 GCA_030271595.1 Pseudomonadota bacterium
TCCGGCGACCGGTCGGAGCGCATCCGGACCTATAATTTCCCGCAGGGTCGGGTCACCGATCACCGCATCAATTTGACGCTGCACAAGCTCGACGAGGTGCTCGAAGGAACCGGGCTCAACCAGGTCATCGAGGCGTTGGTGGCAGAGGACGAAGCCGAGCGGCTGGCCGGGCTCGACGGGGCGTGAAGCCGCTGACCCGCGCGCTGGCCGAGGCCGCGCGCAAGCTTGTCCCGACCAGCGACACGGCGCGGCTCGACGCCGAATTGCTCATGGCCGAGGCCTTCGATATCGACCGCGACAAATTGCTGCTGGCGCCGCCGGCCGGCCCCATCCCCGACCGCTTCTGGGCGATGGTCGAGCGCCGCATGGCGGGCGAGCCGGTCGCCTATATCACCGGCCGCCGCGCCTTCTGGGATATCGAGCTTCACGTCGGGCCCGGAGTGCTCGTGCCGCGGCCCGACAGCGAAGTCCTGATCGCCTCGGCGATCGAGCATTTCTCGGGCACCTCGGGGCCGGAACGGATTCTCGATCTGGGCACCGGGCCAGGCACCTTGCTGCTTGCAGCGCTCGATATCTGGCCCAACGCCAGCGGTCTCGGGGTCGATCTGTCCCGGCAGGCGCTCAGCTATGCAACCGCCAACGCCCGGCGGCTGGGGTTCGAAGGACGGAGCACATTCCGAATCGGCGATTGGGCGCGCAAAATCGACGAGCGGTTCGACCTCGTCCTGTGCAATCCTCCCTATGTGCGCGACGACGCCGAGCTTGGACCGGGGGTGCGCGAATATGAGCCCGACGAAGCCCTGTTCGCCGGCGGCGACGGCCTCGACGCCTATCGCGTGCTTGCCCCGGAGCTTGCCCGGCTCATCGCTCCCGGCGGCTTCGCGGCCGTCGAAATCGGCTTCGACCAGGCGGATGAAGTGGCGCCGATGCTGGCCCGGGACGGGCTGTCGGCGAGCGTTGCAGATGATCTCGCCGGGCGGCCGCGCGCGGTGTTGCTCAGGGCCGCTTGAACGAAATCGCTTGGCATATCGGTTCGGGGCCTCTACATCTTCTCGGCAGGGCCGGGCCCGCTCCCATACATTTTGACGAGCATCCCGTTCCAACCCCCGACGCAATCGGCCGATCCCTGAGCGCTACTCGCGCGCAGTCTCAGCCGAAACGGCACAGCCAAGCGACGGGGCATTGTCTGCTTGTAAGGATGCGCAGATTTGATCAACAATCGTCAGGGTGGCCGCCGTCGCGGCCGCGGTGGACAACGGGGGCCGAACCCCGGCGGACAGCCGGGCAACCGCCAGGATAACCGCCAGCGCGGCAATGCCGCTCAGCTGCTCGAGAAATACAAGAGCATGGCGCGCGATTCCCAGCTTGCGGGTGACCGCGTCCAGACCGAATATTATCTCCAGTTCGCGGACCATTATTTCCGCGTGCTGGGTGAAAGCCAGGCGCGCTTCAACGAGCAGCGGCGTCAGCGCGGCGACGACATCGACGATGAAGATGGCGACGACGGCGAGATGGATACGGCCGACGGCGATTTCGATTCGACCGATGAGCGTTCCGAACAGCAGGACCGCAGCGATCGCGACGACAGGCCGGAGCGCAACGACCGCAATGACCGTCCCGATCGCACTGCCGATCGAACTGTCCGCCGCGATCGCCCGCGCCGCGACGAGGAAGAGGATCGCCCCGTTGCCCGCGCCGTTCGCGGCCAGGACGAAGAGCGGCCCGCGCCGCGTCCCCGCCGCGATCGCGAACCCCGGCGCAACGACCGCGCCAATGGCGGCGAGACGATCGCGTTCGACGTCCTCCCGCCGGCAATCGGCGCCGAGCCGGTGAGCGACACGCCGCCGATCGAGGAAGACAGCCCGCGCCCGCGCCGCCGGACCGCTCGCGCCGCCCGCCCCGCCGAGGGCGAGGATGACGTCGCTCCAGCCGCCTAAGGCCTAGACTTTTTCGGGATCGACGGCGCGCGGACGATGGTTCGCGTCCAGCGCAACGAAGGTGAACACGCCTTCGGTTACCTTGACCTCGGTTTCGCCAAGGTCGCGGTGGGCCATCACTTCGATCCGGACGCTCATCGAAGTGCGCCCGACCCGGACGACTTCGGCGAACACCGAAATCAGGTCGCGCAGGTGGATCGGGGCGAGAAATTTCATCGCCTCGACCGCGACCGTCGCCACCGGCCCCTTGGCGCGCCGGGAAGCGATGATGCCGGCGGCGATGTCCATCTGGCTCAACACCCAGCCGCCGAAGATGTGACCGTTGGCGTTGATGTCCCCCGGCCCGGGCATCACCCGGATGATCGGCTCGCGCTCGGCATCGCTCATCGCTGTCCATCCCCTTCGTCCGGTTTCCGGCCCGCGGCCTCATCGTGCCCGCTCGAGGCGCTGAGGAACACCAGGGTCATCAGGCCGGCGCCGACGAGGACGGTGAAGCCCGTCCCGAGCGCGGTTGCGATCAGCATGTTGAGGTGGAGCTGATCATCGCCGCGCGCGACCATCGCCACCGCGATTGCAGCGACCACCACGGCGAACACCAAGAGCAAGCGGAAGATCCGCCAGAAACGCTGCACCAGCGACTGGGGCGGGCTCGGTAGCGGATCGGGCCGGGGCCTGGGGCGGGTTCGAGTCACGGCTTCCCTTTGGCGCTGCGAAGTGGGACTATCAAGCGTAGCGAGTTTCGAGTCTTTCGCTGACTGGAGGCCGGACGTGACGATATCCGCAGTACTTGGGCGCAAGGGCCCCGAGGTCGAAACCATCATTCCCAGCGCCACGCTGAGCGAGGGCGTTGCCAGACTCGGCGCGCGGCGCATCGGCGCCTTGCCGGTGGTCGATGAAGGCGGTGTCGCCGGGATCTTCAGCGAGCGCGACGTGATCTACGCGCTTCAGGAGCATGGCGCAGCGGCGCTCGACTGGCCGATTTCGCGGATCATGTCGTCGCCGGCGGTGACGGTCGATCCGGGTTTCGGGGTACTCGACGCGCTGGCGCTGATGACCAGGCGCCGGATTCGCCATCTTCCGGTGATCGAGAATGGCGCCTTGATCGGCATCGTCTCGATCGGCGATCTGGTCAAACAGCGGATGGAGCGGATCGAGGCCGAGGCCGAAGCCATGCGCTCCTATATCCAGAGCGCCTGAGCGAAGCGCGACAATATCGTTGCGTCCCAGCCGCTTGGCGGTTGAAGCCGAGCGGCGCAATTCCTATCTAGAGTAGGAAGCGGGGCATTTCTCCATTTCCACGACTGTCGGCGGCTCCGAAAAAAGCCGGTTGACGTGCTGGCAAGCGCCCCATATATGGCGCCTCCAGCAGCGGACGCGGCCTTCATTGAAGGTGTCGCGCTCGTTTCGCGCCTTCTCTAGGTCGGTCCAACCGATTCCCGGAACTTTCGAACCGGGGGAGGAAACGCGTCGGCTCTTTGACATTGTTGGTTTAGATGAAGGGACATGTGGGCGGCGGCCCGGTCTTCGATAGCCTCTGGGTA
>JARXKO010000185.1 GCA_030271595.1 Pseudomonadota bacterium
CCTTCGTCGCTGCGCGCGGCCATCATGCCGACGTCGGCGGGATTGCGCCTGGATCGATGCCGCCAGACAGCAAGACCATCGCCGACGAGGGCGTGCTGATCGATAACATGCTGCTGGTCGACGAGGGGCGGTTCCTGGAAGCCGACATGCGCGAAGTGCTGGGTTCGGGCCTGTGGCCGGCGCGCAGCCCCGACCGCAACATCTCCGATTTGAAGGCCCAGCTTGCCGCCTGCACCCGCGGCGCCGAAGCGCTTGCCGCGACCGCTCGCGATGTCGGGCCGGCGGTGGTCGCGGCCTATATGGATCACGTCCTTGCCAATGCCGAGGAATCGGTCCGCCGTCTGCTCGGCCGGCTCGACGATGGCGAATTCGCTTATGCGATGGACAATGGCGCGACGGTCAAGGTCGCGATCCGGATCGACCCGAAGGCGCGCTCGGCGACGTTCGATTTCACCGGCACCAGCGCGCAATTGGGCGACAATTTCAACGCTCCATTCTCGATTACCCGGGCGGCCTCGCTCTACGTCGTCCGGACCCTCATCGACGAAGTCATCCCGATGAATGACGGTTGCCTCCGCCCGATCACCTTGGTGGTCCCCGACGGATCGATGCTCCGGCCCGCCTTTCCGGCGGCGGTCGTCGCGGGCAATGTCGAGACCAGCCAGGTCGTCACCGACTGCCTGTTCGCTGCCACCGGCCGGCTCGCACCGGCGCAGGGGACGATGAACAACTTCACCTTCGGCAATTCCCGCCACCAATATTATGAGACGATCTGCGGCGGATCGGGCGCCGGGCCGGATCATGACGGCACCGACGCGGTTCAGACCCACATGACCAACAGCCGGTTGACCGATCCTGAAATCCTCGAGACCCGTTTGCCGGTGCGGCTCGAGCGCTTCTGTATCCGCCGCGGATCGGGCGGGGAGGGCGCGCATCGCGGCGGCAATGGCGTGGTCCGCGCGCTGACCTTCCTCGAACCGATGCGCGCCAACATCCTCGCCAACCGCCGGGAGGTCGCGCCGCGCGGGATCGAGGGCGGCGGCAATGCCTCGCCCGGACGCAATTGGGTCGAGCGCGCCGACGGCCGCATCGACCGCTTCGGGGCGACGGCGGCGGTCGAGCTGGACAGCGGGGACCGCTTCGTGATCGAAACGCCGGGCGGCGGCGGATATGGGAGGCGGGGCGGATGATCGATTATTGGCCGCTGCTGGGGATTTTGCTGGTCGTCGCGGGGTTCGCGCTGCGCTTCAATCCGCTGCTGGTAGTCGCGGTCGCGGCGATCGCCACCGGCCTGCTCGGCGGGATGCACCTGACCAAGGTCATCGCCTTGCTCGGCAAGGGCTTCAACGACAATCGCTATGTGACCATCATCTACATCGTCCTGCCGGTGATCGGCCTGCTCGAACGCTACGGCCTGCAGCAGCGGGCGCGAGCGCTGATCGGGCGGATGCGCGGTGCAAGCGCGGGCCGGATCCTCATTTTCTATCTCGGGTTCCGCCAATTGTTCGCGGCGCTCGGGCTGACCTCGGTCGCGGGTCATGCACAAACCGTTCGCCCGCTGGTCGCGCCAATGGCCGAAGCGGCGGCGGAGAAAGTCCACGGCGCGCTCAGCGACGAGGAGCGCGAGCGGGTCAAGGCAATGGCCGCGGCAACCGACAATATCGGGCTGTTCTTCGGTGAGGACATCTTTCTCGCCATCGCTTCGATCCTGCTCATCCAAGGCTCGCTCGCCGGCTTTGGAATCGCGCTGACCCCGTTCCAGTTGTCGATGTGGGCGATCCCGACCGCGATCGCGGCCTTCATCATCCATTCGGTTCGCTTGGCGCTGTTAGACCGCTCGCTCGCCCGCACTGCGAAGACCGCGCGCTCATGATCGACCTTCACTGGCTTTACGTCCTCGCCGGCGCAATATTCGCGGCCTTCGCGCTGTCCAGCGTCCGCGACCGGACCAATCCCAGGCGGCTCGCCAATGCCGCCTTCTGGGGCTTGCTCGCGGCGAGCTTCTGGTTCGGCGATTATCTCGGCGATCTTGGCAATGGCGTGCTGGTGCTCGCGCTTGTCGGAATCGCCGGCGCGCATTGGCTTGGCAAGGGGACGGGGACGTCGACCTCGCCCAAGGAACGGGAAGAATTCTCCCGCCGCTACGGCAACCGCCTGTTCCTGCCCGCCTTGATCATCCCGCTGACCGCCTTCGTCGGCACGCTGGCGTTCAACTACACCCCCCTCAAGGGTCTCGGACTGATCGACCCCAAGTCGGTCACGCTGGTGCTGCTTGGCCTTGGCGTGATCATCGCGCTGGCGGTTTGTTATGTGTGGCTTCGACCCCCGGCTACGACACCGATCGAGGAGGGGCGCCACCTGATGGAGTCGATCGGCTGGGCCGCGGTCCTGCCCCAAATGCTTGCCGCCTTGGGTGCCATCTTCGCCGCGGCCGGCGTCGGCACCACCGTCGGCGCGATCGCCGGCGCCATTCTGCCCAGCGGCAACACCTTCCTCGCGGTCCTGCTTTATGCGGGCGGAATGGCGGTGTTCACGATGATCATGGGCAATGCCTTTGCCGCTTTCCCGGTGATGATCGCAGCGATCGGCGTCCCGATCCTGATCCACCAGGATGGCGGCAATCCCGCCACGATCGGCGCGGTCGGGATGCTGTGCGGCTTTTGCGGGACTCTGTGCACCCCGATGGCAGCCAATTTCAACATCGTCCCGGCGGCATTGCTCGAACTGAAAAACCAATATGCGGTGATCCGCGCGCAAGTGCCGACCGCGCTCCCGTTATTCGCGGTCAACGTCCTCATCCTCTACGTCGCGGCCTTCGCATGAGCGGCCTCACGCCCGAACTCGCCAGCCATATGGCGCGGATCGCGCTCGGCCATGTCGCTCGCGAATATCCGCACAAGCTCGATCATGTCCTAGACGGCGATGCCGACGCGCTCGGGCCGCGCGCGCTCCACCCGATCTTTTTCGGCAGTTTCGACTGGCACAGCTGCGTCCACGGCTGGTGGACCCTGCTGACGCTCAGGCGGCTGTTCCCGGACATGGCCGAGGCCGAGGCGATCGAGCGGCTCGCCGACGACAGCTTCACGCCGGCCAAGGTCGCGGCCGAGCTCGCTTATCTGAAGCGTCCGTCGAGCCGCGGCTTCGAGCGGCCTTATGGCTGGGGTTGGCTCCTCTATCTTCATCTCGAGGCGTCGCGGAACGAGGACAAAGGCTGGGCCGATGTGCTCGAACCGCTGGCGCGCGCATTCGCCGGGCGCTTCCGCGATCACCTTCCACTGCTCACCTATCCGATCCGCGCCGGGACCCACGGCAACAGCGCCTTCGCCCTGATCCTCGCGCGCGACTGGGCCGAGCGGTTCGACCCGCCGCTTGGCGGGTTGATAGGCGAGCGGGTGTGGGGCTGGTTCGGCGACGACCGCGATTGCCAGGCGTGGGAGCCGAGCGGCGACGATTTCCTCTC
>JARXKO010000186.1 GCA_030271595.1 Pseudomonadota bacterium
CATGTCGCGGAAGCGCTGGCCATTGGCCCTGGTCAGGCCGCCATTGGCCTGAAACCAGGCGAACGCATCCTGCCCAAGCATCCGCGTCCACGGATAGGCATAATAGCCCGCCGAATAGCCATTGGCCCAGATGTGGAGGAAATAGCTCGAGCGGTAGCGCGGCGGAACATCGGCGGTGTCGAAGCCGCTCTTGGCCAGCGCGTCAGCCTCGAACTTGTCGATATCCTGAAGCGGCGCATCGGCCGGCAACGAATGCCAGTCGAGATCGAGCCGCGCGGCCTCCAGAATCTCGCCCACGTCATAGCCCTGGTTGAAGGTGCGGGCCTTGACGATTTTGTCGACCAGCTCGGGCGGGATCGTCTCGCCGGTCTTATAATTGACCGCATAATGGCGCAGGATCTTGGGATCGAGCGCCCAATTCTCGTTGAACTGCGAAGGGAATTCGACGAAATCGCGGGCGACGCTGGTGCCCGAAATCGTCGGATAGGTCTGGGCCGCGAACAGGCCGTGAAGCGCATGGCCGAATTCGTGGAACATGGTGGTCACGTCGTCGAAGCTGATCAGCCCCGGCTGGCCGGCCGCCGGCTTGGCGAAATTCTCGACATTGTAGATGACCGGCTTGGTCCCGCGCAGGTACGACTGGTTGACCAGGTTGGACATCCACGCGCCGCCATTCTTGTTGTCGCGCTTCCAGAAGTCGAAATACATGATCCCGAGCTGCGTGCCGTTTTCCTCGGTCACGTCATAGGCGACCATGTCCGGGTTCCAGGTCGGCAGATCGGTGCGCTTCTTGAACGTCAAACCATAAAGCTGGTTGGCGGCATAAAAGACGCCGTCTTCAAGCACTTTGGTGATCTCGAAATAGGGCTTCAGTTGATCGCTATCGAGCGCGTAGCGCTGCTTGCGGATCTGCTCGGCATAATAGGTCCAGTCGGCGGGGCCGGCCTTGAACCCGCCGCCTTGCTTGTCGACCAGCGCCTGGATGTCGGCGGCCTCGACGTGCTGCTTGGCGGCGACCGGCGGCGCCAATCGGGAAAGGAAACCGATCGCGGTTTCGCGGTCTTTCGCCATCTGGTCGTAGAGCGTGTAATCGGCCCAGGTGGGGAAGCCGAACAGCGCCGCTTTCTTGGCCCGCAGCTGGGCGATTTCGGCGATGATCGGCCGCGTATCATTGGCATCGCCATGCTCGGCGCGATTGATGCTGGCATCGTATAGCGCGAGGCGGGTTGCCCGGTCGCTCAGCGATTCGAGCGCCGGCTGCTGGGTGGTGTTCTGAAGCGCGATTGCATAGCCATCGGTCTTGTGATCCTTGGCGTTCTGGGCGGCGGCGGCGATCGCCTCGTCCGACAGGCCGGCGAGCGCGGCCTTGTCGGTGACGTGAAGCGCGCCGGCCTTGGCGGCGGCGAGCAACTTCTGCGAGAAATCGGTCGACAAGGTGCTGAGGCGTTTGTTCATCGCCCTCAGCTCGGTCTGCTGCGCCGCGTTCAGCATCGCCCCCGAGTGGACAAATTGCTTGTAATAAACGTCGAGCAATTTGGCTTGTTCGGGGTTGAGGTTGAGCGAGGCCTGGCTGTCGTGGAGAGCCTTGACCCGGGCGAACAGCTTGGCATTGAGATAGATGAAATCGCCATGCGCTGCGAACAGCGGCGAAGTCTTGGTATCGACCGCTTGAAGGGTGTCGTTGGTGTTGGCGCCATTGACCGCTGAAAAGGCCAGGCCCGCGCGTTCGAGCAGCAGTCCCGATTTTTCCATGGCCGCGATCGTGTTGTCGAACGTCGGCGGCGCCTTCTGGTTGGCGATCGCGGTGATTTCGGCCTTTTGCTGGGCCATTCCGGCGAGCAGCGCAGGCAGATAGTCGCTGTCCTTGATGCGCGAGAAATCGGGGGTCTGGAGTGGCAATGTGCTCGGCTTGGCGAACGGATTATTCGCGGAAAGCGTGGCCGAAGCCGCGGGTTTGGCGGCGCTGTGCGCGAACGCCGTTGCTGGAGCGAGCGAGAGTGCTGCGGACGCGAGTAAGATGCTGCGGATCATGGTCATCCCGATGAGCTGGAGAGAAAGCGGGTCTGTTCAACGACTTCGCGAATTAGGCAAGCCCAAAATCTGCGAACGGTCAGGCGGCGCCGACGACTGCAAGCATCGCGCTGCCGTACCGCTCGAGTTTGGCCGCACCGATGCCGGGCACGCGCGCCAGATCGGCGAGCGAGGCGGGCCGCGCCGCGGCAATTTCGCGCAAGGTCGAATCGTGGAACACGACGTAGGGCGGAATCCCGGCTTCGGCGGCGAGCCTGCGGCGCTCGGCGCGCAACGCTTCGAACAGGGGATCGGCGGGATAGTCGCGCGCGTCTTTCCGGCGGCGGCGCTGGCGCGGCGGCGGAACCGCGATCGTCAGCGTTTCGCCGCCCTTCAGGATGCCGCGCGCCCCGGGCCCGAAACTGAGCCCGCCATAAGCGTCGGCGCGGAGCGCATCGCGGGCGATCAAGGCGCGCGCGACCGCCGGGACCAGCGCCATTTCCTCGGCGGTGCAAACGCCGAACACGCTCAACCGGTGATGGCCGAAACCGCGCACTTTTTCATTGTCGTCACCGCGCAGCACGGCGCTCAAATGCGCGACTCCAAAGCGCATTTCGGTGCGGAACGCGGCGGACAGGAATTTGCGCGCGACTTCGGTCGCGTCGAGCATCGCCGGCGGGTCGATGCAATTGTCGCAATTGCCGCATCGTTCGGGCGGGTCCTCGCCGAAATGGCGGAGTAGAATCGCGCGCCGGCAAAGCGGCGTTTCGACCAATGCCGCGAGCGCGTTCAATCGCTCGCGCCCCTGCGCCTGACGGGCCGGTTCGACCTCCTTTTCGATCCGCTGACGGGCGAGCGCGAAGTCGCCCGCCGACCATAATAGCCATGCTTCGGCGGGCTCGCCATCGCGCCCGGCGCGGCCGGTTTCCTGATAATAAGCCTCGATGCTCTTGGGGATTGCGGCGTGGGCGACGAGGCGGATGTCGGGCTTGTCGATGCCCATTCCGAACGCGACCGTCGCCGCCATCACCATCTCTTCGCTATGGACGAACGCGGCCTGGTTGCGCTTGCGCACGGCGGGTTCGAGCCCCGCGTGATAGGGCAAAGCGGGCCGGCCCGAGGCGGCAATCTGCTCGGCGAATTTGGCGGCCTTGTCGCGGCTCGGCGCATAGATGATCGCGGGGCCGGGACGCTCAGCCAGCAAGTCGCGCAATTGCTTGCCGGTCTGCTCGCGCGGACGGACCATGTAGCGGATATTGGGCCGGTCGAAGCCGGCAATGATGAGGCCGTCGACGGGGATTCCGAGCTGCGCCAAGATGTCGGCGCGGGTGCGGCGGTCGGCGGTCGCGGTCAAGGCCAGCCGCGGAATGTCGCAATGGTCGTCGAGAAGCCCGGCGAGCATGCGATAATCGGGGCGGAAATCATGCCCCCATTCGCTCACGCAATG
>JARXKO010000187.1 GCA_030271595.1 Pseudomonadota bacterium
GAAATCGCGGTCTGGAAATGCGGGTCCCAATTGACCAGGCGCTTGTCGCGGTAGAGCAGCCCGCGCTGATGCAATTCGACGAACACGCGGGTGACGGCGCGCGAAAAGCCCTCGTCCATGGTGAAGCGTTCATTGGCCCAGTCGCAGCTCGCGCCCAGACGCCGCAGCTGCTGCGTAATCTGGCCGCCGCTTTCCGCCTTCCACTCCCACACCTTGGCGACGAATTCATCGCGGGTGAAATCGGTCCGTTTCTGCTGGTCGAGCGCGAGGTTGCGTTCGACCACCATCTGGGTCGCGATCCCGGCATGGTCGGTGCCGACCACCCACAAGGCGTCCTTGCCGTCCATCCGGGCGCGGCGGATGAGGATGTCCTGGAGCGTATTGTCGAGCGCGTGGCCGATGTGCAGGCTGCCGGTGACGTTGGGCGGCGGCATGACGATCGTATAGGGCACCGCGTCGGGGCGATCGGGGCGGAACAGCCCGGCGCCTTCCCAATGCGCGTACCAGCGGGCCTCGATCGGGCCGGGTTCAAACGTCTTTGCCAGTTCGGTCATTGAGCGCGCCTAGCGATGCCGCGCTGCAGCATCAACCGTGGATGGTCAGAGCTGGCGGCCGGTAATCCGCGAAATCTCGCGCCGGACCTGATCGTTGACGATCTGCGGCAGGTGCTCGTCGACCCATTGCTTGAGGATCGGCTTGAGCATGTCGCGGATCATGTCCTCGAGCGGGTTGGTTGCTGGCGGCGGGGGAATGGTCGCGGCGACGGTGGTCAATTCGTCGAACGACTTGCGGGTTTCGCCGGCAGCGCCCTCATCGAGCAACGGCGGGCCGAGGTCGGCTGGCGGCGCCAAGGGCTCGTCGAGTTCGAGCACGTCATCCTCGGCGGCGGCGGAGTCCGCGCCCGCTCCATCGCCAGGCGGGGGTGCGGTGCGCATTTCCTTTTCCTCCGCGATCACTTTCTTGATCGAGGCGAGGATGTCTTCCATCGATGGGTCGCGGCCGGGCGTTTGCATGACCGCGCTATCGCTTATTGCGGCGGTTGAGTCACGCCTGAGGTCACCACTGGCTCGGTCAGGACCGTCCCGGGAATAAGCTCGGGGGTGATCGCGGGATCGGCCGGAAGCTCGCTCGGGTCGACCGTCCGGGTGGCGACCGGGAGGTGGCGCGGGTCGTTGGCCCAGTCGTTCCAGCTGCTCGCGACATGGCGGTAATTGCCCAGCGGATCGTAGAGCGGGCCGCCATCGAGACCGAGATCCTGCGCCTCGGCCTGGCCCATTGCGTTGAGCAGCTGGAAGCCCGCGACATAGGCATCGCGCTTGGCGGTCACCAAGGTGACCTGCGAGTTGAGCAGCTCCTGTTCGGCGTTGAGGACATCGAGGACGGTGCGGGTGCCGACGCTTTGTTCGGCGCGCGCGCCTTCGAGCGCCAGCTCATTGGCCTGGACCGCGACACCGTTCGACTGGATCGCCTCCTGCGCCGCCTGGTAGGTGGCGAAGGCGGAGCGGGTCGTCGCGACGACCGCGCGCTCGGTGCCGACGACCAGCTCGAGCTGCTGGCCCTCGAGTGCCTGGGCCTGCCGAATCCGCGCCGCGGGAAGGCCGCCCTGAAAGATCGGGATCCGCGCATTGAGCCCGGCGGTGGTCTGGGTGCCGGTGCTGGGAAAGACGCCGCTGCTCCCGCCCAGCGCATTGACGTAGGTTTCGCTGACCACCCCCGACACGGTCGGGAGGCGGCCGGCACGCGCGGTCGAGACGTCAAAGCCCGCGGCCCGCGCCGTGCGGGTGACGGCGACCAGGTCGGGGTTGGCGACCAAGGCGATTCGAACCGCTTCCTCGGCGGTCGCCGGCAAGGGCGGCAGCGGCGGCGGCGGAGCGAGCTCCCCCGGCGGGTGGCCGACGACCTGCCGGTAGACCGCCTCGCTCGAGGTCAGGCGGCCATCGGAAATCGACAATTGCGAGCGGCCGAGCTGGAGCCGGGCTTCGGACTGGGCGACGTCGGTGCGGGTCAGATCGCCAATCTGGAAGCGGTCCTTGGTCGCTTCGAGGTTGGTCCCCAGCACCTTCACATTATTCTGGTTCAATTCGACGATGGCGCGGTCGCGGATGACGTCCATATAGGCCGATACCGCCTGGACGAAGACGTCGCCTTCGACCGCGCGCAGCGTGGCCCGGCCAGCCTCGACCCGGGTCTGGGCGGCGCGGATATTGTTCTTGACGCTGCCGCCGTTGAACAGCGGCAGGCTGAGGTCGGCGCCGACCGAGACGGTCGGACCCTTCGAGCCGGTGTCGAGAATGCCGCTTCGCGTGAGGTCGCGGTTGAGGCCGACGGTGGCGCTCAATTGCGGGCGGCCGGCGGCCTTGGCGATGGCGACATTGGCGTCGGTCCCGCGCAAGGTCTCGCGCTGTCCGGTCAAGGTCGGGTTGGTGCGATAGGCCGAAACCAGCGCCTCGCGCAGGGTATCGGCGCTGGCGCTTCCGCCGAGCAGCGCCGCGGCGGCAGAGCCGATGAGCAGTTGTCGGATCACTCGATCATTCCTGAATTAGAAGGTGAATTCGCGCGGCCTGGCGAAGCCGGGCAGCGGTGGCACCCCGGCATCGCCGATCGAGCGGTGGCCAAAGGCGCTCCCCGACCTAGTGCCAAGGATGAGCCGGACGATACCGTTTTCGATCAGCGCCGCGCCGAGGCGGCCGCCCTCGCCAAGCTGGGCGACGAGCGCATCGGGAATATATTCGACCGCGCCGTCGATGAGGATGATGTCATAGGGCGCGCCCTTGGCATGGCCGGCGGCGAGCGGGCCGGTGACTCGGTCGAAGCCGCCGCGCGTGGCCGAAGCCGATTCGGCGGTATCGAGCGCGGTCACCGTGACCCCCATGGCGGCGAGCACCGCGGCCGAATATCCAGGGCCGGCACCGATCACCAGCGCGCGCTCGCCTTCTTCGGGTAACAGCGCGTTGAGCAGCGCCCCGAGTGCCGCCGGGGGCGCCATCGCGCGGCCTTCGCCGAGCGGTATCGAGCGGTCCGAATAGGCAATCGCGCGCGCCTCGGGGGGGACGAAGCGTTCGCGCGGCACCGCGGCCATGGCGGCGATGACCAGGGGATCGGTCACGCCTTGCGGGCGCAGCTGGCTGTCGATCATCGCCCGACGCGCCGCGGCATGGTCGAATTCGGGGGTCTTTGAATTCATTGCTGTTCTATGCCAGTAATACACTTGGGTTTCAAGCAATAGATAGAACGCGCCGCCAACAACGCCAACCGCCGTTGATCGAAAGACGAAAGGTGGCGCGAGTACGAAGGCTGGCCGGGGCGGATCGGTGGCGCCGAAACGCGCGGCGGGGTTGACCCGGGGACGCCCCTCGCCGAAAGGCTCAGCCCTCGGCCCGATGGCGGAGTGGTTACGCAGAGGACTGCAAATCCTTGCACGCCGGTTCGATTCCGGCTC